>JAQFVO010000820.1 GCA_027942505.1 Endozoicomonas sp.
TCTTTGGCCAGTTTCACCCGCTGCGCCTCACCACCGGAAAGTGTGGTGGCATTCTGGCCCAGGTGGATATACGACAGTCCTACATCCATCAGGGTTTGCAACTTGCGTTTCACCGCCGGAATTGGGTCAAAGTATTGCAGAGCTTCTTCCACGGTCATATCGAGTACTTCGTGGATGCTCTTGCCCTTGTACTTCACCTCCAGGGTTTCCCGGTTGTAGCGTTTGCCCTTACAGACGTCACAGGACACATAAATATCCGGCAGGAAGTGCATCTCAACCTTGATAACACCATCCCCCTGACACGCCTCGCATCGTCCACCCCTGACGTTGAAGCTGAACCGCCCGGGCTTGTAGCCCCGTGAACGGGCCTCCTGAGTACCGGCGAACAGTTCCCGTATGGCGGTGAAAATACCGGTGTAAGTAGCCGGGTTGGAGCGAGGTGTACGACCAATGGGGCTTTGGTCGATGTCGATGCACTTATCAAAATGGCTGATGCCGGTCAGTTTTTTGTAGGGTGCTGCTGACAGTGTGGTGGCCTTGTTCAGGGCGGTGGCAGCCAACGGGTACAGTGTGCCGTTGATCAGCGTGGACTTGCCGGAGCCGGAAACGCCGGTAATGCACGTCATCAGGCCGACCGGAATTTCCAGTGTGACTTTTTTCAGATTATTGCCGGTGCAGCCACTGAGCTTGAGCATGCGCTTGGCATCCACCGGGGTCCTCTGTTTGGGGACGGCAATTTTGCGCTTGCCGCACAGGTACTGGCCAGTTAACGACTTTGGCGCTTTCATCACGTCGGCTGGTGTGCCCTGGGCGACAATAACGCCACCGTGCACACCAGCGCCGGGGCCGATATCGATGACATGGTCAGCGCAGCGGATGGCGTCTTCATCGTGCTCTACGACAATAACCGTGTTGCCAAGATCCCGCAGGCGCGTCAGGGTATTGAGCAGTCGTTCATTATCGCGCTGGTGCAGGCCGATGCTCGGTTCATCGAGAATGTACATCACACCGACCAGACCGGCACCAATCTGACTGGCCAGTCGGATGCGCTGAGCTTCACCGCCAGAGAGTGTGTCGGCGCTGCGATCCAGCGTCAGGTAGTTTAATCCCACGTTGACCAGGAAGCTGAGACGGTCGCAGATCTCTTTCAGGACTTTTTTGGCAATCTGGCCCCGCCGACCTGGCAGATTGAGCGTCTGGAAATAGGTCAGTGCTTTTTCTACCGGCAGGGTGACCAGCTCTGGCAGGCTCTCGTCCTGTATGAAGACGTTACGAGCCTCTTTGCGCAAACGGGCACCCTTGCATGAGGGGCAGGGCTGAGTGCTCAGGTATTTGGCCAGCTCTTCGCGCACCGACAGGGAGTCGGTATCCCGAAAGCGTCGTTCAAAGTTGGGGATAATACCTTCGAAGCTGTGCTGCTTTCTATAGACATCGCCACGATCATTGACGTAGCTGAAATTAATCACTTCACTGCCCGAGCCGTGCAAAATAACCTCTTGCTGCTCGGCGCTCAGATCATCAAACGGGGTGTCGATGCTGAAGCCGTAGTGTGCTGCCAGCGATTTGAGCAGGTGAAAGTAGTAGATGCTGCGCCGGTCCCAGCCACGGATGGCGCCTTCGGCCAGGGTCAGCTCCGGGTTTTGCACAATGCGGTTTTGGTCGAAAAACTGCTTTACGCCCAAACCGTCACAGGTGGGGCAGGCTCCGGCCGGGTTATTAAATGAGAACAGGCGCGGTTCCAGTTCATTCAGGCTGTAGCCACATTCCGGGCAGGCGAAACGGGAAGAAAAAATAATGTCGTCTTGTATATCGTCGTCCATATAGCTGATGGTGGCCAGGCCATCGGTCAGCTCAAGGGCGGTCTCAAACGATTCAGCCAGACGTAACTGCAGGTCGGGGCGTACCTTGAAGCGGTCCACCACCACTTCGATGGTATGTTTCTTCTTTTTGTCCAGTGTCGGCGGGGTATCGAGATCGGTGACGATGCCGTTGATGCGTGCCCGGATAAAGCCGTTGCTGCGCAGCTCGTTAAAGACGTGTAAGTGTTCCCCCTTGCGCGCCCTGACTACAGGGGCCAGCAGCATCAGTTTGCTGCCCTTGGGCAGGGCCAGCACCTGATCAACCATCTGGCTGACGGTCTGGGCTTCCAGCGGCAAGTGGTGAGTTGGGCAGCGGGGAATACCCGCGCGGGCAAAAAGCAGACGCAAATAGTCGTAAATTTCAGTGATGGTACCAACGGTGGAGCGGGGGTTGTGGCTGGTGGACTTCTGTTCTATGGAGATGGCCGGGGAGAGTCCTTCGATATGGTCCACATCTGGCTTTTCCATCATCGACAGGAACTGGCGGGCATAAGCGGACAGCGATTCCACATAGCGCCGCTGTCCTTCGGCGTAGAGTGTGTCGAAGGCCAGAGAGGACTTGCCGGAACCGGAGAGTCCGGTGATCACAATCAGGCTGTCACGGGGCATTTCCAGATTGATGTTTTTTAGATTGTGCGTACGGGCACCTTGTACGGTAATCTTTTCCACAGCCTCTCTCCGCGCCAAGCAAACGGAGCATTATAAATAGTCGAGGCTCAAGTCTGTAGTAAAAATCGCAATATTCAGCAGCAGCATCCACAGGTGGCCATTAAAGTAGAACTGGCCGTCGCCATCGCTGAAGTAACCCGCACACTGGCAGTCCCACTTCAGCGCCGCCGAATCCAGGGCTAAAGACAGAATATGGCTGGCGTAGGGGTATTGTGACAGTGTCGTTAAGATCTCACTCAGAGTATCGCTGAGTGCAGGTAGCTCTTGTGGGGTGACAAAATAGGGGCTTAAGAAGTGCCAGCCTTGTTGCACCAGACAGGCAATGTAGTAGGTGAAGAAAAAGTACTGTGTGCCGGTTCTCGCCCGGGGCTGGCCAGAGCAGGGGCAGACCGGGGGCCACAACAGTTTGCCGCCACTGTCCCACACTTTGTACAGGTGCACAGCAGTGTGCGCCCACGTCAGCAGGCTGCGGGTGGTGAGCAGCCGCTGACGGGCCTGGAGGTGGGGGCTGTGGCTGGTCAGGATCACCGACTGATCGTGGCCGGTGTGGGACAGCGGTAGTCGGCAGTTGCTGTTTTGCAGGGCGCTCAGTTGCTCGATGGTGTCACTGCTGGCAATGGTGCACTGGGTCTGGTTGCCGAACTCATCCACCGTGGTGTAGCTGGCGTACATGGTTTCCGGCGCAGGCTCTTCCTGGCCGTATACGGGCAGGGTGAGCAGAATCATCAATAAGCACAAACGTAACTGGCGCACGGCGGTTATTGTTTTTGTCATGGGATGGTCATACCTCTTGTAAATCTGCCACGTTTCGCCGTGGCATTGTTATTAGTGGCAACCGTCCCTGTCGCAATACTGGTTTGCAGTTGCGGTAAATCCCTGTGCTTTATTGATGTGGCGCCCGTTCCCTGTCTGCCATTAGAAGATAGCAGCTGTTGGGCGCTTGTCGCTGGCGCTGGTGGAGGGAGTTGAGCAAATGGCATCCCGGGCCAGAATGCTGATAGACTTGGGTGGGCTACTTGCTTCGTAAGAACACCATAATAATTCATTCAAAACTGCGCGGTTGCCTCATGTCATTTGTTGAATTGAAAGCGGCGCTATCGCTCGCCATTGTTTTTATCTGTCGCATGCTCGGGCTGTTCATGGTGCTGCCTGTGCTGGCGCTGTTCGCCCGGGATTTGCAGGGGGCGTCACCGAGCCTGGTGGGAGTGGCCATCGGTGCTTACGGGTTCAGTCAGGCGTTGTTGCAAATTCCTTTTGGCTGGTTGTCCGATCGTTGGGGGCGTAAACCAGTGATTCTGCTCGGCTTGTCGATTTTTATGGTGGGCAGTTTGCTGGCGGCGCAGGCAACGAGCATTGAAGGGGTGATTATTGGCCGTATTTTGCAGGGGTGTGGCGCTATTGCCGGAGCGGTGACGGCGTTGATGGCAGATCTGACCCGCGATCAGCACCGGACCAAGGCTATGGCCATGATCGGCATGGGCATTGGTGCCGCTTTTGCCATTGCCATGGTGCTCGGGCCGCTGGTCAGCAGTGCCTGGGGGCTGTCGGGACTGTTTGTCAGCAATGCGCTGCTGGCGCTGGTGGCGATGCTGGTGACGGCTTTTCTGGTGCCAACGCCGGTGATTCGCCGTCGTGATCTGAACAGTTCAGTTGATCGGCTGGGTATGCGACAGGTCTTTGCCAGCTCTGAACTGTTGCGGCATATTGTCGGTGTGTTTTCCCTGCATTTTGTCTTGATGGCGCTGTTTGTCTTTCTGCCGACGCTGTTGAGCCGTGAGTTTGCACCCTCGGTTCACGGTATGATCTACCTGGCGGCGATGGGCGGCTCGTTCGTCTTGATGGTGCCGCTGATTATCATCAGTGAGCGTCAGCGTCTGCTCAAGCAGTGTTACTGTTTTACCGTTGTCATGCTGATGGTGGCTTTCACCCTGTTTCTGCAAGGGATGACCAATGGCACGTTGCTGCTGGCCGGGCTGCTGATGTTTTTCTTTGCCTTTAACTTCCTGGAAGCGACGTTGCCCTCACTGGTCAGTAAGTTGGCTCCCGCCGGCACCCGTGGTACGGTGATGGGCGTTTACTCTTCCTGTCAGTTTATGGGCGCAGCCCTTGGTGGCAGCCTGGGTGGGTTGGCCCTGGAGTATAGCGGTATCACCGGGACAATCCTCCTGTGTATAATGGCCATTGCCCTGTGGTGCGGTTTGTCTGTTACCATGCGCCAGCCTCCCTATGTGAGTACTATGGTGTTGGCTTTGCACCCTGAGCTTGGGGATATGAGCCGTGTTGATGAGCGGCTTTCTGGTATTGCCGGAGTGCAGGAAGTGACAGTGCTGCCCGCTGAGAAGACGGCCTATCTCAAGGTGGACAAACATGCCCTGGACCGGTCAGCGTTACAACGGTTTGGCCAGTATTAGCAGTTGGTATTTGCCCAGTGGGGAACCGGATAGTGAGCCGGGAATCTAAAAGAGAGACGAACCGGAAGAGATGTTTTTGGTCCTTCGCTGTGGCTGAAGGTTTATAGAATACAAGTGTTTGGATGGAGAGAGTACATGGCACGAGGCGTTAACAAAGTCATACTGGTCGGCAATCTGGGTAATGATCCGGACGTTCGTTTCACTCCCAATGGCAGTGCAGTTGCTAATTTAAGCCTGGCAACCAGCGAGTCCTGGAAGGATCGCAACACCGGGCAGCAGCAGGAGCGAACCGAGTGGCACCGGGTAGTGATCTTCGGCAAGCTGGCTGAAATCGCACAACAGTACCTGCGTAAGGGGTCAAAAGTTTATATCGAAGGTAAGTTGCAGACCCGTAAATGGCAGGGGCAAGATGGCCAGGACCGTTACACGACTGAGGTTGTGGTGGATATTACCGGCCAGATGCAGATGCTCGACGGTCGCCAGGGCGATATGGGAGCACCGGCAGGGGGCTATCAGCAGTCACCTCAGCAACAGCCGGCCCAGCAGCAGCCCTATACTCAAACTCAGCAGCACTATAGTGCGCCACAGCAACAACCCGCCCATGCTCAGCAGCACCAAGGGGCACAGCAGCAGCCTGCGCCCCAGGCACAACCTGCGGGTAATTTTGACGATTTTGATGATGACATTCCCTTCTAGGGCTCACGTTTTTAGAATCTGTTGATAAAAGCATTAAAAGGCCCGGATTCAGGGCCTTTTTTATTGCTACTCAAACGGCTGATCTGTGAAAGCATTGAGTGCTATCCAATACTGCTTGATGAGAATGGTGTCTCTGAATCTTGGGTGACTTTACCGACCATGTAAGGAGAAAAATTATTAAATACGTCACAGGGCCATCTGTGTCCTTGTTATAAAGAATCAAAATTAATTGCCGGGGGGTATCAATAAATTCGAGGTAAAGGCCAGGTTAGACAATTCGTGGAAGCGGTGAAAGATACTATGTAACCGGTCAGGCTATAATTATAAACTTTACTTTCCCGGAGAGTTAACTCTGGCCGAATTAATATTTAAGTGACATGGAATGATTTATGAACACAATTGGAGATGGTGTCTACAAGTTTGATTCATCAATTCTGGCAGTAATAGCGACAGTAGCCTTGGGTAGAAATTCTAAGACAAGTATAGTCAGGGCATTTAAGGGAAGAACGGTTGAAATCACAGATGGAGAGAGAATTAATAGCAAAACTTCTTTGTTTATAGCCAAGACCATTAGCCAGAAAAGATGCTGCAAAGTTTCAGCTGAAGCTGTAGTAGCTCAATCTCAAAAAAATGATCCCACCGCGAACCCGCAAGCAACGTTGGCGAACATAGATCAAGCCTCAGAAGAAAATACTGGTTTGTCACCATTGCAGCTTATACCTGACCTGCAAGGAATTGCCCTGAAGCCTGAGGATGCCGACCAGTTTTTTGAAGTTCTGGCGTTTGATGGTGTTGGTAATATCATTGGTGCAAAGCGGGAGTTGACAGAGAGTGAGGTTGAACAAGTTAAACGTCTTGCAATCACACCTCTGCATTTAACAAATAGTTCCACAGAAAGAACTCACTCCAGGACCCCTGTTGAAAGTCTTTTGTATTTGAACCATTTTTTAGAAAATTCATATCCGGATAAAATGGTCACTAAATGGCAGGGTAATATAAGAGAGTTTTGGTTAACAGGGAATATGTCTGCAGATAGGGTGAAGTCATTGTTCCAATTAGCACTTGAGGACTTTAAGGGAGATCTTGTCATAACCCAAAAAATAAATATGTTGTTGAAGGATCTGGAAAAGGAAAAATATCCT
>JAQFVO010001159.1 GCA_027942505.1 Endozoicomonas sp.
CTGGCCTCGTCACAGCCACCCAAAATAGAGAAGATGCTGCATCACATCATTCGTACGGAGAGCAACGGATATATTAACGACCTTGAACAGGTTGATCATACGGCGCCGCCATTCTTGCATTCCGACTACGCAGATGTGATCAGGCGACCTGATGAGTATAAGGCAGCAACCCGTGGTAGTGGCGTCACCTGCTCTGCCGACCATACACGCGAGGTGATGCACAAGGCACCCGTTGCCCAGACCAGCAAACCACCGTCTCATGTATCAACGTCCTCCCCGTCAACAGCAACACCGGAACGGGCGACTGCGCCAACCGCCCCGACCACTCATACCCAGGCGGTACACCCGGGCATGCAGAGCAGGCGGTGGCTCAAACAGTACGCCAATGAGGCCATGAAGTTCTACAACAACCTGGCCAAGGTGGCCCATAACATGGCGACCCACAATGGCCGGCAAATGCAGCAGCTGCCGGAAAGGAACCGGCGTGTTCATGCACACGGCGAGTCGGTTCTGCAATGGCCGTATGCACGCCTGCAATGCCTGGCCTACAACCTTGGCGCCCTGACGGAGCAATTTGAAAACAGTTTCCGGGAGACGTACCAGTACACCGACGCCTACATCTATGTCCTTGAGGCCGAAGCAAGAAAGACGGAGTCCGATGACCTGGTCGCCGACATCGCAACCGCCAAAGCCATGGTTGCCCGGGATCTGACCAACCAGTTCCTGAACATGTACTCCCTCTACAGCGCAACACGGCACCAGATGTTCCGGTCAACGGGATTTGCCGGAGAAGACGAGGATTCAGCCTATCTCCAGGGGTTCAGCCTCGCGTCCCTGACAGAAGGGGTTGGCCAGGTGCAAGTCGGTGAGACGTCGGACGGGGTAATACCAACCGGGCTTTTCAGTGATGTCCTCGGCGGCGTGTCGAGCTACCTGGCCGCCGCTGTGGCCAACCCGGTCACTGGCCACGTCACACGCACGCCCCAGCCTGATAAAGCACTTCGGGCCACCATCGAGGGTGTGACCGTGGAAGAGTGGCAGGAAATACCGGTGATACTCCTGTCGCAGACACCGGACATAGAGAAGATGCTGCATCACATCACGGTTACGGAGAGAAACGGCTACCTTGGCGGCCTGACAAATATCGAGAGGGCCGCTCCGTTGCTGGCTGCCGACTACAGCAATGTCATCCGGCATCCGGATGAGTATCAGTCAATAACCCGCGACAGTGGCGTTGTATGCACTGCCGGGCAAGCACGCAAGTTGATGCAGCAGACACCGAATGACGACAGTACGCCCGTCGACTCGCTGGCCACAGAGACGCCGGCACCGACGCTG
>JAQFVO010000823.1 GCA_027942505.1 Endozoicomonas sp.
GGTGTATCGTGACGTTCACTGTAAGGGAGAGCCGTGTTCAACCATGTGCTGACTTCCTCCTCACTCATGCCAGACAGAATGCTTGCCAGCGTAGCGCCATCATCGCTGGTACACAGTGTCTGAAAGCGTGAAGCCAGATTATCCTGCGCTGTTGCCGATTGCTTTGCCTTGGTTACGCTGTAATCTGCCAGCGATTGAGGAGCATGCTTAACGTCAGACAGTGACAGATGCTTCAGGCCAAGTTCTGACTGCTCAGTATCCAAAGGAGTATGTAACTCTTGTGCATTAATAAATGGTTTATTTGACCCACTTGAGGCCGCTTGACTGGCATTCATTTTTATACTCCTTGAGTGCTTAATTTACAGTACACACTTTTCAGTAACCGGGTGTTGCGAAAAGGGAGGGTAAGTTATGTCGGTGAACCTGATGTCTTGATGCTTGACCTGCACCGCTGAACGGACATTGGACAGGTTTATCCGAAACAAGTTCCCGGCAGAAAAACTGCTCAACACCTCTGCGCGCATGGATATCGTCAAGGCTGTTGTTTCAACCCCACCCCTGTTTTGCAACGCGATGGCTTGAGTGGAATCAGCATCTCTCAAGGTAGACATTAAGAAGTACGATGAGAGGAAAAATGGTAGAAAACAGCACCCACCTAACATCCTCGCAATAGCGGGGTTGAAGGTGAGCCCTAGCAAGTTAGTCTAGAATGTTCCCTCCTGCAAAAACTCGTCAATCGACTCCCTGTTTTTATCAGCATCTTGTGCCATAGTGATTCCGTCATTTTCCAATTCAACGAAATAGTGTAAAAATACTTCTTGCAGCTTTCTGGGAGTCACATTTTTCAGTTGAATTAGTGATTTCCTCGTTTTTTCCTCTGATAAATTCTCAAGTATCTTTGCCTGATTTTCATCTAAATCTGAACAACTGATCTGAGTTTTGGTCATTTTTTTCTGTAAAAAAGACACGAGACTCGGGAGAAGAACATGAATCCAGGGCATGGTAATGACTTGTTCAAAAAAACAATCAGATGTGGCAATCATTCTGCAATAACCTTCAGCAAAATTTTCTCCATGGAATTTCTCGAAAGGAATTTTTTTACCATCCTTTGTTCGGTAATAAAGATGAAAAAGTTCCAAAATTTCTTTATTCCAATCGACTGACATGGTGGCGCAGGCGAACTGACATAATGTAGGTCGATTGTTTATCTTTTCTTCAGTAATACCAGCCCAATCGAAGGGGTTCACCGCAATACGCTCATGCATGTCAGCGCCATACGCCAACAACAGTCGAATGACCTCCTTGTTCGTATTTTCTGATAATGCGGCAAGCAGAGGTGACTTTTGCAACCGGTTGCCAGGATCAACATTATCAGGACTGCCACGATGGGAAAGTAATAACTTGAGAATTTCTGGACTACCTATGCGCGCGGCGGAGTTGATCATTGTTAGCCAACATCTGTCTGCACCGGCAGTTCCGTTTTCGGGCAAACACTTAACAGACTGCAGACTGCCGTTGAAATAAACAGCGGAGATTTTGTAATTTGGATCTGCCTTGCACTCCAGAAGAGCTTTTACCGCTGCCTGATTTTCCTTCAGGATGGCAACAGACAATGCATTATGACCATCACTGCGCGGGGCATCTGGATCAAAACCGTCTGCTGTGGACATCAAGTGAATGACTTCAACCCGATTTTCCTGTGCCGCAATAAACAGTGGGTGAGAACCGGTTTCTGAATAAGGGTTGGGTTTAACCGGATTGGCGTTGTAAGTCAACAACAAGGAAGCAATTGACACACAGTTATGTCGGGCAACATATATCATCGGGGTGTCATTAAATTCACTGAAATGCAGCGGCGTGTCTAACCACTTGCTTACTTCCGCCTCACTCATGCGCGACAGAAGTGTTGCAACCGTATCGCCATCATCATTGGTACACAGTGTCTGAAAGCGATTGGTCAGATCAGTCTGTGCTCTTATGGTTGCTGATTCGACAGCCCCGGTTACCATGAGATCAGTCAGTGAACCAGGAGCAGGCCTGCCATTGAAGCCCAGCAGTGCAGCACGATTTGGGTTGGCTTCGGATGACTCGCTTTGCGTGGCAGAGCACGGCTCTCCTGGCGGACAAACCGGTGGGCATTGCTCAAGGGCAGGCAGGCTGGAATTCATTTTTATTTACCTTAAATTACTTGACCACTGCAGCTTAGTGATGATGCCCATACCGTTCGTGCTGAGCTCGTCAAAGTATCGAAGTGCGGTGGCAAATTCTTCGACTCTGCTCAGGATGAACGGGGTGTACGGGTATTAACGCTTTTCTGCACCAGGTATGAGACGATTGGTACGACTCAGCAATTTAAGACAGATTGCCGTGAAATAAGTTCCCTAATCATTTAATGCATTTCAGCGAATGAATATTACCGAGGGCATCCAGGCTGTTTTTTCAACACCGCTGCTGTCTTGCCAGGCAATGGCCTGATTGAGGTCCGTATTGATGACTGCCCGGTCTGATTCCGAGGCAATGTGTAAATAGGCGATGACTTCACTCAGCCCTTTGGTGACCGGATATAATTCCACCAGCTCCAGCAGGGTAATCTGCGGGCGATTGTGCAAGGCAAAACGGATCTGGCTTTTCAGTAGTTGTTCATCCACGTAGTGCTGGCTGTATAACACGCTGGTGTCGACATCGGCCTCACCTTCCTGTGGCACTTCATCAATCACCGGGCGCTGGGCCGGCCGGAACAACCCCCGCGCCATGGGCAGCTCTATCTCAGGATTTAACGGTGCCAGCCGGGTGAATACTTTCTCGGGTGGTGGTGACTGACGAATAGCGATGGCGCTTTGTTCAATCTGCCGGACGATCTCCATGATCCTGCGGTTTTCCAGCCAGGCCTGATCATCCAGGTAGCGCCGTAGCTGTTCCACCAACTGAGCACAGGTGCTGTTCACCTTTTCACCCGCTTCC
>JAQFVO010000826.1 GCA_027942505.1 Endozoicomonas sp.
CCGTATTTATTGTCAGAAAAAAACCGGCTGTAATAAGGCTCATGCATCCTATGAAACCGCACCTGCCAGCCACAATCACGGTTTATTCGGTTAATGTGCCGTGGACAGTGGACACAACCGAACGGTGTGTCTATCCATCTATGTGAATCAGTATTAGGCATTGCTGTTTACCAACATTACTAAAACACCGGTAAAAGATAGCCACAATTGGTCGTTTAGAACAGCTGACGCACATTTTTTTTTACAGTCAGCCAGTCATACTGACTGCCATTTTTAGTGATCAAGCCATCATCAACCAGCCGCTGAAAATAGCCACGCACCTGCTTGTCTTTGTAGCCATCGCGGATACAGGCACGTTGGCTTAGCACTTCGTCGCCGTTATCACGCCGGGCCAGCTGCATTTTTTTAAACGACGGATAACTGTGCGACAGTGTTTCCAAATTTTTGGCTTTTGGTGCTGGCAACTCATCAGGAACATCAATGTTGTCGTTTACTGGCCGCTGCATAAACAACACACCCAGCGTATCCAGCAACCCGGCCAACAGCAGGATCACGACACCGGTCACCACGTCACTTTGTACGTTCAGTACATTTGCCAACAGTGACAGCACTGCTGCCAGTTCAGAGACCTTTGATTGTGGCAGGTTGGCCAGCTGGTCGCGCAGTACGGCATTGCGCTGCTGCAGTGGTTGAACATCATTGCGAATCCGCTGCAAAGCCAAGTATGTTTGAATTGCCTGGTTGTTTTGCTCAATCTCTTCAGACACCAATTCGCGCAGGTGCGCGATATGGTCTGTATTATCCATATTGATAGTCAAAGCACGATGTAAACCGCCGGCCGATCCCAGCACCGATACCGCAATTAACAAAGACGCTATCCAACGTCGCTGGTCGTGTATTGAGCACCATTTACCAACCTCAAAAACCAATGCCATAACAGCCAGTAATAACCACGAAAACCAGTTACTGGCCACCGATGTTAACAGCAAAATAGACAAAATAGCTGACAAACCAGCAGTTATATAAAAACCAGTTTTTAAAACTTTGCAGTAATTTATCATATTTAAATCTAAGTTGATTAG
>JAQFVO010001201.1 GCA_027942505.1 Endozoicomonas sp.
GCGGTCATGCGGCTGACCGAGAATTGCTGACACAGAGCATTCTCTGAGGGCACTTTGCAGGACTCAGGCCAGTCACCACGCTCGATTTTGTCGAGAATAAAGTGTTTGATCTGCTGGTATCGGGGTAGCAGTTGCCGGGTCATCGGTTCTGTCCGCCAGTGAAGAAAGACGCTTGGTGTTGTTGTTCTGGCTTTCGTCGGCTACACAAATACATCGATTGCGCTGTAACTATAATTGTATATAGTTGTATATACAACTAAAGATGTTCCTCTCTGTTGTCTTATGAGTAAAGATGTTAAGCGGTTGTCTTTAAATAATTTGTGCGTTTCAGAACGCTACCCGCCGCCCGCTACCCGCGGCCCGAAAAAGCCCCGCTGTCCGTGCTTTTACGGGCAGCGGGAGGCGGGTAGCGGGCAGCGTCTTTTACTAATTTAACGGCCGGGTACCATGAATAACGCCAATGCTGAGGTATCGCTCACCACTTGTGACCTGTTAATCCGTAATATCCACCTTGCTACCATGGACCCGGCACAGATTGGGTCTGGGTGTCCCTACAACAGTATTCACCAGGGGGCGGTGGTGATTGCTGCTGGCAAGATTGTCTGGGTGGGCGCAGAAGTCGATCTGCCTGACACACTGAACCCCGCAGAGATTATTGATGGTCAGGGGCAGTGGTTAACACCCGGACTAATCGATTGTCATACCCACCTGATCTACGCCGGTGATCGCTCCCGCGAGTACGAACAGCGCCTCACCGGGGTAAGCTACGAAACCATTGCCAGAGAAGGTGGCGGCATTCTTGCCACCGTTCGGGCCACCCGTGCGGCAACGCTGGCCGAGCTGGTTGACAGTGCCCGGCCAAGGCTGGAAGCGCTGCTCAACGAGGGCGTGACAACGCTGGAAATTAAATCCGGCTACGGTCTGGATACTGACAATGAGCTGAAAATGCTCCGTGCCGCCACGTTGCTGGCCAACCAGTACCCGGTCACCGTACAGCGTACTTTTCTCGGGGCGCATGCCTTACCCCCAGAGTTTGACCAGCAGGGTGATGCTTACATAGAGCACGTCTGCCAGACCATGATACCGGCAGTGGCCCGGGAGCAGCTGGCCGATGCCGTGGACGTGTTCTGCGAGCGTATTGCCTTTACCCCGGCCCAGACCGAACGGGTTTTTCAGGCGGCAAAAGCCCACGGGTTAAAGGTTAAGCTCCATGCCGAGCAGCTCTCCGACAGCGGCGGTACAAGCCTGGCTGTCGCGCATCAGGCGCTCTCGGTGGATCACTTGGAATACCTCAGCCCTTCCGGCATTGATGCGCTGAAAAACAGCAACACGGTGGCGACATTGCTACCCGGTGCCTTTTATTATCTGCGCGAAACTCAACTACCGCCGGTGAGCGCGCTGAGAGCTGCGGGTGTGCCCATGGCCATTGCCACCGACCTGAACCCGGGTACATCACCATTCGCCTCCATCCGCTTAATGATGAATATGGCCTGCACGTTGTTTCGCCTGACGCCTGCCGAAGCCCTGGCCGGCTGCACCCATCACGCCGCCCAGGCGTTGGGGTTGCAAGAGAGCGTGGGGATGATCAAAACCGGTATGATCGCTGACCTGGTGCTCTGGCCCATTGCCCACCCGGCAGCCCTCGCTGCCGGGCTGACCGGCACCTTGCCTTGCGTAGTCATCAAAAATGGCGAAGTAGTGAAATCCACCCTGGCCCGCCAGCGTCCCTTTTGCTGGACTGGCCGCATTGACCAGGAAACCGATAGCGCCGCCGCCCAGCGCTGGCATCAGAAAGTGGGACGCTGGTCGCCCGGTTGTGCGCCCGGTCTGACTCTGCTGGGCTTTGCTTGCGATGAAGGTGTACGGCGCAACCAGGGTCGCATTGGTGCCGCCAAAGGCCCTGACCATATTCGCCAGGCTCTGGCCAACCTGCCATGGCGTGGTCAGACACCGGTATGGGATAGCGCAAATATCGCTTGCCAGGGCAACGATCTGGAGCGGGCGCAGCAGGACTATGCCCGGCAAGTATCGGTGCTGTTAAACCAGGGACAGATGGTGGTGGGGCTGGGCGGTGGCCACGAAATAGGCTGGGGTTCTTACCTTGGCTTGATGCAGCACCTGCAAGATCAGCCAGCGCCCAACGTGGGGATTATCAATTTTGATGCCCACTTTGATCTGCGCCTGCCGGAGGTGGGCGCCAGCTCTGGCACACCGTTCTGGCAGGCGGCTGAATACGCCCGGGAGCACGGCATTCCTTTCCACTATCTCTGCCTTGGCATCAGTGACAGCAGCAATACCCTTGCTTTGTTCAACCGTGCCGATGAACTGGGCGTCCAGTACTGTCTCGACCGTGAGATGACTGTGGCGAACCTGTCATGTCTGCAACAGCGGGTGCGCCAGTTTATCGACCAGGTGGACCATCTCTATCTGACCATCGATATTGACGCTTTCTCGGCGGCACTGGCTCCCGGTGTCAGTGCCCCGGCTGCCCGAGGCATTACTCTGGAGGTGGTTGAGCCGCTGCTGGAGATCATTGGTCGGGATAATAAACTACGACTGTTTGATATTGCGGAAACTTGCCCGAAATATGACCTTGATGGCCACACTGCCAGACTGGCAGCGCGGCTGATCCATCTGCTGGTGCGCTGATCATGCAGGCTTTGAGCAACTGCCTGATTGCAAAACAGCGACGAGTCTCTATGATGCTTCGATGACCCGAATCCAGAGTACCCGGCTATGGTTATTAAGCCCTTCCGCCTCGGCAACATTGATCAGTTTGAAGACCCGGACGCAGCCAATGAGCGTCTGAACGTGTGGCTCGATCTCATTCATCACTTTTTTATGGAATCGCCCGAGTACGACAAGCTGTCCAAAGCCAATAGGAAAGGCGGAGGGGACTGGTTTGCCATGTTCATGGGCCTCTACCTCAACTACATTGGTGAGGATCTGGTCGACCTTGATGCAGAGATGGCTGAGGAGATTATGCTGGATCTGTATCCCAGCAATCTGATCTGTTCCGACACTCGGGTCAAGACCATCGTACCCGAACTGCTTGCCTACTGGCGGTTTTTAGACAGTACTTTCAATTCTGGCAGACGCCCCCGGCTTAAATTCGCGCCGGCCGTGATCCGCTTCCTGGAGAGCATCCGCAAAGACTACTTACACATTTTTAAAGGCGGTGGCAGCAACCACCCCCTGGGCGACTTCAAAGTCATGATGCGTGCTGCGCTGAATCTGGTTCCGGGCGATGAGCAGGATAGCTGGATCTGTGACCTGATTGCTGACGCGTCGCGTCATTTGTCTGAGTACAAACGGCACCCGGCCCCGCCGGACCACTGGCTGCCTCTGCGGCAGTTGCCTTGTGTCGCTCAGTTGCTGGAGTACGTCTGCCTGCACGGTTATGACACTAACGAGCCCAATGCAGCTGATGCAGTTTTTGAACTGGTCAGCTGCGCCTGCCAGGATGTTTTCATGCAGATTCGTCAGGGTGATAGCAAAGCGCAGGCCTTCTGGCAGGGTATCGAGCAGCAGATTATCAACTCTTCGCAGGAAAAAAACCGCCTGAACGCTGATGGTATGACGGTGATCTTCTCTGTGCTCTCCAGCCATAAACAGTTTCTCTCCAGCCAGTTTCTGGACTTCATCCATCAGTGGCACATGGACCATGTTGAGGAGATGGCACCCGAGGAGCTGACCTCAGAAGCGGTGGAGGAGTCACTGCTGAGCATGCTGGAGGAGATTCCGGATGAGTTTGCCCTGGTTGCGGCCCTGAGCGAGCAGCTGGCGTTTCTGCCCGCTGAGGGGCTGGAGCTGATAACCAGTGCCCTGGTGTCGTCGGAAAAAGGTCTTAATGGCACCGCACTGATGATTCTTGATGACAATCCTGAGCGGGCGGAGTGCATCGCCAGTGTCTTGAGTCAAAACCCCGGGGCACTGACGCCCATCACTCTGGCCCGGCTGATCCGAATCCGCAACTGGCTGGCCAAGTCGGTGCAGGCCCGGGTGGATAAACTGATTCAGGCTGCCCGCAAAAAGGGCGTGGTGCCCGCGGTGCCTGCCAGCCTGGCTGACAGCGATATTCTGGAAACCTACATGACGGCTGTGGATGGTATCGGTTCCCAGGGGGCCATGATGGTCGTGCGTGATGGGCAGCACTACCGGCTGATCTCGTTTGTCCTGAAAGAGGCCGTAGGTATTGTCGATGTCATGGTGACACCCGCACTAAAGAAAAAACAGATCAACCAGTACGTCACCCTGATGAGACAGCAGGAGACCTCGGTGGAGCGGGTTTCACCGGATCTTGTCCACAGGCAGCTGCCATTTTTCCTGGCGCTTAACCTCAAAAGCGGTGTCAGCATTGACCATGAACTGATCCAGGTGATGGAACTGCTTAGCGTTGGTGACTGGAACCCCGGCAGCAGCCACCTGAACTGTCTGTACGATACCCTGTTTCCCGGAACGCCATCAGAAGGGGATATTCGCTCGGCCCAGCGGCGTTCGGAAAAATGGATCCAGACGGCGATTGGCCAATCCTGGGTAGAGATCCCGCAATCCCCGGAGCTACTGGAGATTGACAACTTCTTCAGAGATGTCATAGAGCCGACCCGGGTGAAGTGGAGTGAGCGCATCGGGCGCATGGCGCTTTGGGCTCACTACAGCGCCAACAAAAACCGGCAACAGCAGAGCCGGGATTACGCTGTTATCAGCTGGTTGCTCGGGCACTCTGATGTGCCGGCCCGGGAGATCAGGCTGCTTAACGCCATTGCCCGCAACTCTATTTAACGTGTTGGCAAAAGGGCACGGGTCTGGTCAGAGTAATGGCTTTGCTCGACATCTCGGCGCCCCAGGCTATGACCTCCACACCTGCCTCAAGTGCTTTGTGTAGCTCGTTGGCGTAGGTCGGGTCAATATCTCTGGCAACGCTGACGTGATCGATGCCGGTGTGCTGTACACAAAAGAACAGCACCGCCCTGTGACCGGCGTTAACCATCCCGGTCAGCTCTTGCAGGTGCCTGGTTCCGCGGCTGGTGACGGCGTCAGGAAACAGACCGAGGCCGTCGCCCATGGCCAGAGTGACGCTTTTGACTTCCACGTAGCAATCGGGCAGCCCATTGTGCCTGAGCAGCAGGTCGATGCGGCTGTTCTGGCTGCCATATCGTACTTCTTGTCGTATATCTTGGTAACTGCTCAGTTCAGGTACAAGACCACCGTTTATCAGTTCAGTGACAAGATAATTAGCCATCGTCGTATTCAGTCCTGCCCGCGTCATGCGTTCAACGCCGTTAAATAACACAGGAATTTCGGCCTGCTCCCAGGTGCAGGGATATTTGCGCTTCGGGTTGTTTGAGTCTGAATACCAGACCCGACAGCCGGGATGGAGGCAGTTTTTCATTGAGCCGGTATTGGGGCAGTGCAGCGTTACCGGTGACCCGTCGGCCAGTTCCACATCGGCCATGAAGCGTTTGTAGCGGCGCAGAAAGCGGGCTTCTTGCAGAGGGTTGGCGTATTTCATGACGTTGTCTCATTAAACTATTTTTTGATATGAAAAATAGAACTCTAATACAGCGACCGAACCTGCCGTTAACGGTATGATCGGACAGGCTTGCGGAATCGTCCATGCCACGTAACGTGCTGATGCTATCCGTTGACCTGTGTCGATATTTTGGCCAATGACAGAAGTTGGACGACATTTTTTTATGGCGTCTTGCCATGTGTTTTGGTAGTTTCTCAGCTTCTTTTGGAAACACGGCAGTGGTTTGTTTTCATTCAGGTTCTGGGGCTAGTTTCTGACCCATGGCCGTTTAGGAAGGCAAAAGGCGAGTGCCAGTAGCTTTTGCTCATACCAGATGGGTGCTCGTGGCATTGACCTTGGCTTTCAGGGAGCCGGCTTGCCGGAAGTCACAGAAGGATCGCAGAGGCTGCTTCAGCGCAATGCGAGTGCCTTTTAATGGAGAGCCGGAGATTGGCATGCTCTGTTTTCGGCTTATGAATAGAAGGTGGTGAGGCTGTAATCATGTCAGCACAAAAAAACGCGGATACAGGCAATCTGCTCAAATCGTTTAATCCCTACCAGGAAATGGAAGGGGAGACGTATATGAATGAGCAACAGGTTGCTCACTTCACCCAGATCCTGCAAAACTGGAAGCAGGAGTTGATGGAAGAAGTGGATCGCACTGTTAACCATATGCAGGATGAGGCCGCTAACTTCCCTGATCCTGCCGATCGTGCCAGTCAGGAAGAGGAGTTCAGCCTTGAGCTGAGAACTCGTGACCGCGAGCGCAAACTGATCAAAAAAATTAACGATACTCTGACTCGCATCGAAGAAGACGACTACGGTTTTTGCGACAGTTGCGGTGTAGAAATTGGTATCCGTCGTTTGGAAGCCAGGCCTACTGCCACGCTGTGCATCGACTGCAAAACTCTGGCTGAGATCAAGGAAAGACAGCTGGGCAGCTGATTATCCTGAGATGAACACGCTTTTAGCGGTATCTTGCCCGGCTTTCGTCAGTGGTCTCTTCGCAAGAAACCCAGTACTTTTGTACTGGGTGTGACAGGGCATGTCGGGGTTGCGGTGAGTCCGGCAGGACTCGCGGAGCCATGCCTACCCAGCCTTCATATACACCTATGCACCGTTTAGTTGAAATTAACTGAGCGGCCCGTCTTGTTGTGTCGATAATCACACCCTATGGGCAAGAATAATCAACCGTACATCGGACGTTTTGCGCCGTCGCCGTCCGGCCCCCTGCATTTTGGCTCACTGGTTGCCGCACTGGCCAGCTACTTTGACGCCAGGGCTTATGACGGCGAGTGGCTGGTGCGCATGGAAGATATTGACCCACCCAGAGAGCCACCTGGTGCCGCTGACCTCATTTTGCAAGCCCTGGACCTTTATGGGCTGCACTGGGATCGGGACGTCTTGTTTCAGAGTGGTCGTCAGGAGGCATACAATGACGCGCTTGCCGCCTTGCGACACGAGCAAAAACTCTACCCATGCACCTGCACGCGCAAAAAACTTGCCGGACTTAACGGGGTTTATCCGGGTTACTGTCGTAACGTGTGGCAAGACGCTATTCCCACCCAGCCCCATGGCCTCAGGCTGCTGTGTCAGGATATGACTATCCATTTTGCTGACCGTATTCAGGGGGCGCAGTCGTATAAACTGACAGATCTGGGTGACTTCCTGCTCAAGCGCAAGGATGGCCTTTATGCTTACCAGCTGGCAGTCTGTGTAGACGACTGCTTCCAGGGAGTTACCCATATTGTCAGGGGGGTCGATCTGCTGGACTCAACGCCACGTCAACTTTATCTACAAAGTCAGCTAGCCATGGAGCATCCTGTTTACGCTCATATCCCGGTGGTTACTCTGAGTGACGGGAATAAACTGAGCAAGCAGAATCATGCCCCGGCCATCCCCCTGGACAACCCCCGTCCGACGCTGATCAGGGCGTTCAGGGCACTGGGGCTTGACCCTGCCCCGGAACTTCAGGCCTGCTCAATTAGCGAGATTCTTGCCTGGGGCGTGAGGCACTGGTCACTGGACAACCTGATGGGAAGAAAGGAGCGGTTGCTCACTTCCATTGATTAGCGACAGTGGGTATATAACTGCATCAGCCGGGAGTTTAATACGTTGACAGCAACCGTAAGAGAAGTGATTGATCTGCCCGATGCGCAGTTGACCTACTGGCCACAGTTTCTCTGCGCATCGACCTCGGACCGGATCTTTGCCGATCTGCACACCACGCTGGCCTGGCAGCAGGACTATATAACCCTGTTTGGTCAAACTCACAAAGTCCCTCGTTTGCAGGTGTGGATGGGGGATTCTGACGCCCATTATCAGTACTCTGGTTTAGCGTTGTCACCGCAGCCCTGGTCACCCACTGTAAAGACCATCAAACAGAGCATTGAAAAACGTTGCCACCACCATTTCAACTCTGTGCTGATCAATCTCTACCGGGATGGGCAGGACAGCAATGGCTGGCATAGCGACGATGAGCCGGAGCTGGGGGACAATCCGGTCATTGCCTCACTGAGCCTTGGTGCCACGCGCCGTTTCCGGCTCCGTCATAAATATCAAAAAGCCCGGGCGCCTTACAGTCTGGATCTGTCTCATGGCTCGCTGCTGTTGATGGCCGGCACAACTCAGCAGTTCTGGCAACACTGTCTGACCAAAACCAGCAGACGGGTAGGGCCAAGAATCAACCTGACCTTTCGTTGGGTTGAGGCGCGCTGATACCACAGGGTGGGGCAGCTCGCATATTGGAAATGATTTGCACAGAGCAGGATGCTAGCCTGTTTGTCTGTGTCCCCGCCTGAGTCATTTAAGGACTTTTCCTTATGCCCAGCTAGACTGAGCCGATGAAGTGAAAGTAAGCGGTTGAGTGGAAGTGACACATAACGGGAAATATCCTGCACCGTGGCTATATTTTTCCATTACTTGTTTTTCTTAATTTCAGCATGTCCTATCCCT
>JAQFVO010001249.1 GCA_027942505.1 Endozoicomonas sp.
AACCAAGGTTTCACCTGAATCCGCGAGATCACAACCACACAATCAGCCTGAAAAGGGCACCATCCCTCGACAAGCTCGGAAAGAACGGGGTGTACGGGTATTAACGCTTCTCTGCACTAGGCTGGGACAAAAAATATTGCCGTGAGATGGTCGATTCCAGAGTTCAAAAAATAGTTCCCCCGCACCTGTGCCAACGTCCGGTTTTTTAGTGGTCTTTTTGTAGTTCCCAGATTCGGGTGTGGCCCCCGTTCCTGAAAACGATCAGATGTTCCGCCACCGGGTGAAACTCTGCCCTCCAGACACAGTCAGCCGGAATGCCCCCTTTGACTGACCACAATCCACCCTCATCACGCCCCCAAATGCATATCGACGAATTATCAACCGTCAGTGCGTGTACACCCGACGGGCTGAACTTGACCAGACTTACTTGACTGTCATGCTGTGTGTTTCCCAGGGGGACCGTCCACCCCCCCTGCTCATCCTGCCCCCAGATAGTCACCAGGTTATTGTGGTCTGTGTCCAGCAGATAGTTATCGCATGGACTGAAGGCAATGGTGTGTTCAAATAGCCTCGGTGGCTCTTCAAAGCCGGTTAGCTGGCAATAAAACTCCCATTTACCGCTCTCGCCCAACTGCCATAACCAGTAGTGCCCATTCCCAACCAGATATCGTCCGCCAGGACTGAAAGCGGTCGGGTGATTCCAGGAGGGAAAGGTCTGCCAGAATGACCATTCCCGATCGAACCTGATCAAGTCGGCCGAACTGGCAATACCCCTTTGGTCCTCACCAAGCACTATCAGCAGCCAGCCCCCTGACGGACAGAACTGTGCATAATCCACGCGCTGGACAGTAAAAGTCCTCCATGAAAAGTTCCAGCAACCGTGGTTATCGAGGGATAAAATCACTACAAGGAACGGACAACAGATAGCTAAATGCTGTTCTGACGGAGAAAAACAGACCCAATCAACAACGGAAATATCCCTGGCTTCCTCTGCCATAGGCATAGGCGTCCATCGCCCTTGATCATCACAACACATAATGGCCTCGATACGGCCCGTGGACTGAACAATTACGTACTTTCCTGATGGACTGATCCGACAGCGAGTTACTGCCCCGACCTGATGTTCATTGATCAACTGTCCTTCGATCATCTGCCACCGGCCGCTGTCAGGATCACGTTTCAGGTTATCAATGATGTTATTACTGGAAAAAATGGACACTAAACACCCGTTGGGATGGAAACTCAAGCCATCGACCAGCCCAGGACCTGAGCGTCCCTCCAGCACTATTTCCTGTGCTGACCAGGAGTCCGACTGACCCAAGAGGGTCAGCCTGCCGTGCTCCCCATCATGAAGCGAGACAGTGCTGCCGACCTGGCTGCATTTACTGAGCGATGAACGGGGGTCTTCGTGATAAGCATGCGCTTCCCTAAGACGGTATTTGGAGGTCGACATCATATTTCTCAGGGTATGAAAACAGAGGACGGCCGCCTGTTGCTCAGTATTGAGAAGCCTGCTGTATTTCTTGGGCAGCTCAGTGATAAAGGGGTGCAGGCCACTTTTTGCCAACCGTTGTTGCCACAACCGGCACTGCAAATACTGCTTTTTGAACCGCTCGGGAAACTGGTGGTAAAAAAAGGCTTCTTCGTGATCCCTCTTCGCCACCTCCCGAAATACAAGACAGGTATCATGTATCTGGGCAATGGTGTCACAACCCATGCAGGCAAAAATGTGAGAAATCACCTCTGTGGGAAATTTGCTGATATTCCACTGCGACCATGATTCAGGCCCCTCAGCCTGATGTGAAGGCTCTCGTTCGGGCGGTGTCTGGTCACCAATGAAAGCAATAGCTGTTTGCGTCACTGGCAACATGGGTATTGACCTGTCAATAAGAATGCGTGATAAAATTGTTGTAATTTTTTTGACCGAAAGGACAACGAATAGTTCCGTGGGTCTGACACCTTCCCCACCGGAGTGCTCTTTTTGTATTTCCCTGATCTCGATGCAGCAAGATTTCTGGAAAACAATCAGGTGCTCGAAAGAAAAAAAGGACACTCACTTTTATTGGTCATGATAATTATGGGTGTCCTTTTTTTCACTATCAAAGCGGCCTCTTGAGCATTTATCTTTGCGATGAGATTTGATTTTGTCTCAGTTGCAGAACCATCACATTGATGACATTACCGTGCCTTGCAGTTGGGTTTCTTTTTGACAACCACACAATCTCTGGCATCAACACCAGTGACGAAAATATCACTCGTCACGCCTACCTGCTATTGAAATGAAGATTAGAGCGGAAAAAAAGCTCAAGATGGAAAATCAGAATACCCACAGCGGTAGAAAACGTGAAACCATTCTCACCGCCCCCAATGAA
>JAQFVO010001273.1 GCA_027942505.1 Endozoicomonas sp.
GCGCACCAGAGTATCTTCCACATAGTAAAGGGCATTTTCAGCCATCGATGCATAGAATCTACCGAAGTAGCCTATCCACCCCCGCACTCGTGGATTTATTTCTCTGGCAATTTCCAAAAGGCCACAGCCTCTTTTCTTCGTTGGGATTTCAAGGCCCTTAATCGTATTCCGAAAGTCCTGAACTGCTGCTCTACTGACTGCCGGAAGGAAGCTCACAAAGAACTTTCCATATCGATTTCGGATCAATCTGGGTCGGAAGGCATAGCTGAGAAAATCGAAGGTCATGTTTTCATGCTCTCCTTGCCTGTTGCTATCCTTGCAATACACCAGCTTTGTCTTGGTTGGATGCAGTGTAAGACCACACTCGAGTAAACGGTCTCGGACAGCCTCCAACACGTATTCAGCTTCTTCCCTGGTACGACAGTGGATTAATGCATCATCAGCGTAACGCTCAAACCAGACTCCGCTGATATTACGTGTCAGCCAGTGATCAAATGCATAATGCATGAACAGGTTGGCCAGCAGCGGGCTAATCACTCCACCCTGTGGCGTACCTTTTCCTGCCTCTTTCTCAACCATTTTATCCCCATCCATTACCGGAGCTTCGAGCCAACGTTTGATGTACAGCAAAACCCAACGATCCTTGATATGGTGCTCCATTGCCCGCATGACCAGCTCATGGTCCAGATTGTCAAAGAAGCCCTTGATATCCAGATCAATTACCCAGTCTCTCTGCCAGCAACGTTTCCGAGCCACAGCCAGCGCTTGATACGCTGACCGGTTTGGCCGGTAACCGTAGGAGTTTTCATGGAAAACGGGTTCCACTACTGGCTCAACGATCATTTTCACCACCGTTTGGGCTACGCGATCGGCCACTGTCGGCACTCCCAGCGGTCTCGTGCCTCCATCCTTCTTCTGGATTTCCACACGCATGACGGGGGGAGGAAAGTAGCTTCCCGACGACATTCGATTCCATAGCATGTACAGGTTCCTGCCCAGATTAGCCTCAAAGTCAGTTACTGACTGATCGTCAATTCCGGCACTCCCCTTGTTCGCTTTCACTCCCAGCCACGCTTGATAAACAAGCTGTTTCGAAATTGTGAACGGTTTTGTTTCAGTCATCAGACTCTTCCCGTTTTATAAACAACGCTATAAATGACGGTTGATCTGTTGCTTCAACCGGATAAGCCAGTCCTTTCGCTCCACCTCCATTACAGAGGCTTCATCACTACACCGGACTGGTCCTCCTCTGTGCTCTGTATCGGTACTCACAGCCTTCGCAGTTCAGCTGCTTGGCTGGCTCCCTTAACACCAGAACGACAGATTCCCACGTTCCACAAAAGAGCCTGAAATCAGTTCATGCCACCTATATCCCGGACACCGCTCAGGCAGTAACTGGCTATCCCCTGAGCTCATCATGGAGCAACACAGCTCTCCATTTTTGATGTCATCAGACCACGTTTCGAGACGTCATCAGTGGTTCACTTGCGTTCATCTCCTGATCTCACACCTGACGCAGTCAAGCTGCGCCTTTTCCGTAACGCTCACCACACCGGCTCTTTACCGGCGCAGCTTACGGTGGTTTGGTGGCTGCTTCCAGAAGCCGCCACCGGAGGGCCTACCTCCATCTCAATTGCAGTTACGAGCAGACCGACTCTGCTCTCGTGTCACACCTGTGCCTTCGTGGTTCGGTCTTTAACTTTCCGAAGCAGGGAGTAGACACTTATAATGTCCCCTGACCAAAGCTGTCAACACGGTGGCCCAGTCATTTCAAGGCCACTGCAAAGCGTCAAGTCAGACCTAAGTCGTATACTTGCCAGAGTTGATTTATGAACAATCTTTGTTCAAACAGAAAAGGGGTTGAAACAAGGCTCTTGTGATTAACAGGCGGCCAAAAATAACCAGCCAACCTTCTCATACTAAAGACAAAAGACAACAACTAAAACCCTTTTCAACAATATATTTTTTTTATTTTAAAACCCCTTTAGGCCTTGCCGGATCGTTTTTTTTCAATAAGAATCAAAGATGAGTGAACCCAAGAACAGACAAGGGAGCTGCCTATGGGACACGCCCTGGAAACACGGCAACATAAAGCAAAGTCCAACACAACCTACATACTCGACAGTAACGTCCTGATTCACGACCCAAACTCGATCCTGAACTTTGAAGAGCATCAGGTACTCATTCCCATAACCGTCCTTGAAGAGCTGGACAAACTGAAAAACGGTAAGCAAACCATCGCTGCCGACTGTCGTCAGGCTATTCGATTGATCGATAACATTCTTGGCCCGGCCACCCCATCGGAAATTGAAAAAGGGGTACCCATTCAAAGAAATACCAAGAACGCCACCTCCGGCACACTCTCCATTATGATGGGCCACGCCGACGACAAAATAGCCACATTACCAAGCAGCAATAACGACAACAAAATAATTAACGACATCTGCCAGTACCAGCGAACTCATCCGAAAAGAAAGCTGGTGCTGGTAACAAAAGACATCAATATGCGCCTCAAGGCACGGGGCTGCGGCATTGAGACCGAGGACTATCACAGCGATCAGCTGGTGAGCGATATCGGTCTGCTGACCAAAGGCTACATTCATTACGAAGGCAGCTTCTGGGATCGGGTCAATGAAGTGAAGACCGTGCAACTCGATGGCAAAACCATCCACACACTGGATCGCAAAGAGTTCACCGAAGAGATTTATCTCAACAAATTTCTGCTCGATGACCAGGGTTTCGTTGCCAAGGTAGTTGACATAACAGACGACCACGTTCGTTTGCAGCACTACAGCCGTGAAAGCCTGATGCACCAGGAAGCCTGGGGGCTGAGACCGCTCAACATCCATCAGGCCCTGGCCCTGAATCTGCTGCTCGACCCCGATGTGCACCTGGTAAACCTCAATGGTGCGGCCGGCTCGGGCAAAACCATCCTCGCCCTGGCAGCGGCCATTGAGATGACCATTGCCACCAAGCAGTACCGTAGAATTATTGCCACCCGTTCCACCCGGGGGCTGGATGAAGACATCGGCTTTTTGCCCGGCACCGAGGCAGAGAAGATGGAACCCTGGCTGGGCGCCATCACCGACAACCTGGAAGCCCTGCACAATGACGATGAATCCACTAATAGCAGCGTCGAGTACATTCTGGACCGTGTGCCGCTGCACTTTAAATCGTTGAACTATATCCGTGGTCGCAGTTTTCAGCAGAGCCTGATCATTATCGATGAGTGCCAAAACCTGACACCGCACCAGATCAAAACCATCATCACGCGGGCCGGCGTGGGCAGCAAAGTGATCTGCCTCGGTAACCTGGCCCAAATAGACACCCCGTACCTGGCGGCCATCAGCTCCGGTCTGACTTACATGACCGAGCGCCTGAAGGACTTTCCCCACGGCGGCTCCATGCAGCTTCAGGGCGTGCCCAGATCACCACTGGCAGCCTATGCCGAAACCCACCTGTAAGTAACCCGTCGCGCTGCCCATAACAGGGCAGCACCGGCCTAAGTAGCTGGCCATATGGAATCACATATTTCTGGCTACTTGGGCAGGTGCTATGCGAGGCACAACGGAGGGAGC
>JAQFVO010001275.1 GCA_027942505.1 Endozoicomonas sp.
GGCAGCGGCGAACGCTCCCAGCCCTGAATCGTTCCCTGTGGGTACTGTGCCTGCAAAATGGGAATCAGGTGTCCCCAGCCGCAGCCCAGCTCAATAATTTCACCGCAAACGGTATCAGGCAGGATGTCAGAAATGGTGTTCCTGACTTTATATGAAGTCGGGGTAGGGCCAATGCCCAGGCGGACGGTCCAGAACAGTATGGAGCCGGCGCCCAGGCAGGCAAGTGTTTCAGCAATGGCAGGTTCTATTATTGAAATCAATGTCTTAAACGCTACTGTTGAACCCGTTCCCAAGTTTGAGAACGACCAATCAGAGAGAAACCGATGTAACCGCGAACTTCCAGCGTGTTGCCATCTGCCAGTAATTTCATATGGCCACTGTAGATCTTGCCTGACTCGGGATCGATAACATTGCCATCATCGTACTTGTCACCTTGTTGCTTCATGCCCCAGAGAATGGTCATGCCGACAATTTTCTGGTCCTTACGCTCCCCTTTGCACTTGGAGCAGATGCTGTCCTCCTTGGCCGGGTCCAGAATCTTGCTGACAGTGCCCGAGAAAGTGCCATTGTCGGCGGTGATGGTGACGTAGCTTTTGGCTTCGCCTGTGGCGTCGTCAATGGTTTTCCAGACACCTTCTGGCGACGACGCCGAGGCCATGCAGGAGAGGACGGCAGAAAACAGACCAATAGTAATAGTGCTTTTGTTCAACAACATGCGGGGGAGTCTCCTCAACTCCGGGGAACATACACCCTGATCATTCATGATTTAACGGGTATGGTCAATGATTAAGGTGAAACAGCTTACTTCGCACGCTTTTGCGAAATGCTGATGGTGTCAGTTGATAGCGACGTTTAAATAGTCGGGAAAAGTAATCAGCATCACCGTAGCCTACCTGCATGGCAATCTCGCCAATACCCAGATCGGTTTCTTTTAATAAGTCACGGGCCTGGTCCAGGCGGATATTGCGCACATATTCCATAGGCGCCGTGCGTGTTGCCTGACGAAAGCGGCGGGTTAATGTCCGGTAATTAAGGCCTGAGTGATGGCAAAGTTGTTCAATAGACAGGTCATCAGAAAACCTTTGTCGTATGTAGTCCTGCAGGGAAATAATGACCTCATCCTGATGGGTGGTGGTGTGGTCATCGGCAAAAT
>JAQFVO010001295.1 GCA_027942505.1 Endozoicomonas sp.
CTGGATTTGTCGCGCAACTGGCTGGAGCCTGGGTTCCGGAAGTGAAGCTACTGGCTGATGTAGTTGCTAAATTATCCACCTATGGCAATTTTGGCAGCAAAGTTATTGGGTACTTGCAAGAACAAAATGCCATACATGAGGAGCTTTCTGCACCAAAATCTACAGGTGAGCAACATCGGTCGCGTGCTCAGAATAATGTACCCCAGGCTGCACTGGTGGCGTCGACCATTGTTGCCCTGGCTCAGATACCAATTGCAGCCGCTGCACCTGATTCGTCGAACGCACCGATTCCAGTGCCGGACCGGGAGACATTGGCGCAAATTGGTATAGACGGCAAAAGCGGCAAATACCCGTCAGATGGTCATTATATCCAAACAGAGGATATCAACAGCGATGATGTATCAATTGGCAGTGAAGAAAAGCCGTTTGAAGGGCATTATGATGGCGGATGTCACACGATCAGTGGTCAGAAGCGCTGTTTATTTGGCAAGCTTGATGGTGTTGTCAGCAATCTGCGCATGGCACAGGCACATGTTGAGAATGATGATAAAACCAGTGCTGTAGTCGCTTGTAAAATGGGCGAAGGAAGCCGCTTGGAAAACCTCCTGATAGAGCACTCCAGTGTTGTGATCAACGAGCCTAGTGACAGTTCTGATCGCCTCGGATTAGATGTGTCTAAGTCTAATGCAGGCATGGTAACAGGTCACCAGCAGCAGAATAGCTGTATTGAACGCGTTGAGGTCAATAATTGTTCGATGACCAGTAATACTCCTGATGTGTCTGTTGGTATTATCAGTGGGCATAATGGAGGAGATATAAGACGTTCGACTGTAAACAATGGTCGGATCAAAACACTTCAGCCTACAGTTTTCGCTGGCATTGGTGCCGGAAAAGTTAAGGGTCACATTGACCATTTTACTGTTCTGAACAGTAAGGTTGAATCCGAAACCGAAGAGCGGGGAGACATTTTTTCTGGCATCGGCGGAGGAAAAATACTTTCCGGAGGCAGGCTGGAAAAGTTAACCGCTGTGAACAGTTCAGTGGAAATCAAAAAAGCTCGTTGGGTGACTAGTGTTGAACCTGCAGCAGGTATTGGTGCTGGTGAGAATATTGGTTTGTTAAAAGAAGTAACAGCAATATCATGTAATTTAACAACGGACGGAGACGAGACAAGGGCCGGTATAGGTGCAGGTAATAATGGTGCGTTGGGTGATAAAGGAGATATCTTTGATATCAGGGCCATCCGCTGTGTGGTTAGTACGTCTGGGCCTGGCCCTTATGAAAAAACTCGTGGTGGCATTGGTGCCGGATATTTTCACAAGGGAAGAATTGAGGGTATCTCCGTGCTGGACAGTAGAATAATTGCAGACAATGAAGATTCAAAGGCGGATATTGGCGCCGGAGAAATTAACGATGATAGGTCCGTCTTAAATACTACCGCCATCAAAGATATGACCGACAGTATTCAGGCACTAAACGTCACTGTAAATGGCAAGTTAAAAAACATCGGCAATATGCCCCAGGCCACTTTGGATCAGTTATGTGATATTGCCGATCAGCGATTTATTGCCAATGATTGTCGGGTAACAGGTCAATTCTCAAAAGATGGCTGGAGCTGTGGATCAACAGT
>JAQFVO010001374.1 GCA_027942505.1 Endozoicomonas sp.
TCACATAGCTACGGCTATGCTCCCTACGTTGTGCCTCGCATAGCACCTGCCCAAGTAGCCAGAAATATGTGATTCCATATGGCCAGCTACTTATTGTAAAAGCCTAGCATGCGGTCGTCGCCCGACGAGCAGGCATTGACAACCCGTCAGCCCTGAGCTCTGTCAGGCAGACTATTGTCGGAAACGGCGAGGCAAAACACCCTGAGTAGAGACAAACGCGTCGGTGGAATGGCAGTCCGGGCAGGCTCTGGCAGCATAAAGCCGGCTGCCAGGCAGCCGGCAGGAGAGATTAAAGGCTCTTGGTCACCACCTCATAAACATCGGCAGACAACCCCGGCGCGGCTTTAATACGCTTGAGCGCCTCACGCATTCGCTCGCGGCAGCCAGGTTCAAACTTGCGCCAGCGGGTCAGTGGTGTCATCAACCGGGCGGCGATTTGAGGGTTTTTCTTGTCCAGGTCCAGCAGCTGATCGGTCAGGAACTCATACCCCAGACCATCAATACCGTGGAACTGTTTCATGTTGCTGGCAAAACCGCCCAACACCGAACGCAGCTTATTAGGGCTGCTGGCATCAAACACCTCATGCTGCATCAGTGCCAGGACGTTCTCCAGTGTACCCAGAACCGGGCTGGCTGCCTGTACCGACAGCCACTGGTCCATCACATTGGTATCGTGACGGTAGCGGGTGAGAAAGTCGGTTAATACCCGCTCGGTCAGGGTGCGCTCCTGGTAACCGGCATTGACGATGGACGACAACGCGGCAAAACGGTCGGTCATATTCGTGGCCGCATCGTATTGCTGCTCTGCCATAGCCAGCCGGGCTTTATCGTCTAGCCCGGTGAGATAGGAGAGGCAGATGTTCTTGAGCGTTCGCTCGGCAATATCGTTCGCCTCTGGTCGGTAAGGCTTATCAACACTCAGGGAGCGCCATAACCCCTCCAGTGCCTGACCATGGGCCAGGGCGATTGCCTGTTTCACCTGCTGGCGAGCCTGGTGAATAAACTGCGGATACACCTCTATGGCCTGTTCTGCCAGGGCTGCCTCAGAAGGCAATGCCAGCATTTTGGCCTTGACCGCCAAGTCTATGGAGGTATCGCTGATAATGGTACCGAAAGCCTGAATCAGACTCTCATCGGGAGTACACGCCTGCCCCTGCTCCATGGCTGCCACCATCTCGTCAATCACCCCGCTGGCCAGACGCTGGCAGGCATCCCAACGGTTAAAGTGATCGCTGTCGTGCTCCATTAAAAACAGCAGGTCGTCCCGGGTATAGTCGTATTTTACCCGCACTGGCGCTGAGAAGCCGCGCAGTAAAGACGGCAATGGCCGCTCTTCAATGTCATTGAAAATAAAGGTTTCCCGGGTTTCGGTAACATCCAACACCAGTTCGGTATCGCCGGCGTTATTGAGCATCAGGTCGTCGCCTTCGCCATCAAGCAGGCCGATACGCAACGGAATATGAAACGGTAACTTCTCTTTCTGGCCCGGTGTCGCTGGACAGGACTGCTCAATGGTCAGTCGGTACTGTTTGTGCTGTTCATCATACTCATCGCTGACCGTCAGTACCGGTGTACCGGCCTGGCTGTACCAGCGGCGAAACTGCTGCAAGTCGCGCCCGGAAGCATCTTCCATGGCTTTAACAAAATCTTCACAGGTGACCGCCTGACCATCGTGACGTTCAAAGTAGAGGTCAGAGCCTTTGCGAAAATCTTCTGCCCCGAGCAGACCGTGGACCATCCGCACCACTTCGGCCCCTTTTTCATAGACCGTAACGGTGTAGAAGTTGGAGATCTCAATAAAAGACTCTGGACGCACAGGATGAGCCATTGGACCAGCGTCTTCAGCAAACTGCGCGGTGCGCAGAATATTGACGTCTTCGATGCGCTTCACGCCCCGGGAGTTCATGTCCGCAGAGAACTCCGAGTCACGAAATACGGTGAACCCCTCTTTCAGACTGAGCTGAAACCAGTCCCGACAGGTGACCCGGTTACCGGACCAGTTATGGAAGTACTCGTGCGCAACAATGGCCTCAACACGCTGAAAACGTGCATCAGTGGCCGTTTCCGGGCTGGCCAGCACACAGGCAGAGTTGAAGATATTCAGCCCTTTGTTTTCCATCGCGCCCATATTGAAGTGGTCCACGGCAACGATCATGAAGATGTCCAGGTCGTATTCACGGCCGTACACCTCTTCATCCCAGCGCATGGATTTTTTCAGGGAGGTCATGGCGTGCTCACACTGGTCAATGTTGTGAGCCTCGGTAAAGATACGCAGCGTCACCTTACGGCCGCTCATGGTGGTGAAGTCATCCTCCACATACTGCAAATTACCGCCCACCAGGGCAAACAGGTAACTGGGCTTTTTGAACGGGTCCTCCCAGGTAACAAAATGACGACCGTCGTTCAGCTCACCACGCTCAACATCGTTACCATTAGACAGGAGCACTGGGTAGGTTGACTTGTCGGCCGTGATACGAGTAGTAAAACGAGACATTACATCGGGCCGGTCCAGGTACCAGGTGATCTTGCGAAACCCTTCTGCTTCGCACTGGGTACAGAACATACCGTTGGATTTATACAGCCCTTCCAACGAGGTGTTGTCCTGGGGCCGGATGCGAGTCACAGTTTTCAGAACAAAACTTTTGTCCGGCACGGGCAGTTTCAGCTGACCATTACCAAGCTGGAAATCGGCAAAAGGCTGGTCATTCAGCTCTACCGAGATCAGCTCCAAGTCATCCCCCACCAGTACCAGGTCGGGCAGATTGTCCGACAGATGATCCGGGTTATGCCGGATATCGAGCACCGCAGTCACCAGTGCGTGGTCTTCATAAAGGTCCACGTTCAGACTGGTATGGTCGATCCAGTAGTCCGGTGCCCGGTAATCTTTCAGGTAGATGGCTTTGGGTTGCGAATCTTTCATATTGTTCATCCCGATTTTGTTGGTAACTGGTTATGGCTCTGATGACCGGGTCAGTGAGCCGTCACTCGCACCTGGTAGGCGGTGTGTTTACGAATATTGATCACGCCCGTATCCAGCAGCAGGTATTGACCTTTAATACCAAGAAGCGTGCCCTCGATTAACGCCTGTTTATCAAATGACTGAGAAGTGACTTTGGTCGGGTATTCCAGAACCGGGTAGTCGATCGCCAAAACGGTACTGCTTGCAACCGGCTGAATGGCCTGAATACCAAATTGCTCTTGCAGTTCAGTTATACGGCTGGCATTCAAGGCCAGCAAGTCATGGGCGCTGGTGAGCAAATCAAGCGACTCTGCCGGCCCTTTGAGCATGGCGCGCCAGTTGGTTCGATCATTGACAAACTCTTTGAACAGCACCTCCAAAAAGCCAGACTGCTGTCGTGTACCAACGCGAATAAACGCCATTGCCTGGCTTGCCCCCTGGTCGATCCAGCGGGTAGGCACCTGCGAGGCACGGGTAATACCCACCTTCAAACCAGACGAATTGGCCAGATAGACGATGTGCTCCGTCATGCAGAACTGCTCTCCCCAGGCAGGGTCGCGGCAAGTGCCCTGATGGTAATGGCATTTCTCAGGGCTGACGATGCAGCTGTCGCACTGCGGCAGTTTGCGAAAACAGGGGTAGCAGTAGCCCTGGTTGAAACTTTTTTTGGTTTTGCGCCCACAATGGCAGCAATGAATCTCGCCCAGGTACTCCATGGATAACCGGTGACCGAGCAATTCATTCAGCGGTAGCAACTGCTCACCAACGGGCAACTGGTAGTCTACCGGCTGACCGTTCTGGAGTTGTACATGCATTTTGCCAAGTGATCCGGTCATGGCACCGGCAGATACGATGTGTTCAGTCACAGCAGCACTCTTGGATTAGCGTTGAAGACATATACGACATTAATCTTTTATTTACTCTTTGAAGCGCAAAATAGTGGTCTCACTCTCGGCAGTATCCTCTGCCTTTGACTGGCATTTGGCGGGCATAAACCCGACCCGCTCAGACTCCGGCAGGTTTTCGTGTTCATAGACGATCACGGCCTGCAAACTGGCTTCCCGCTCCTGTTCTGTTAGCGGACGACCATCAGGCCATTTGCCCAGCTCCAGTGCCGTTTTCAGGCTCTGATGGATGGCCGGTGTCATTTTGCGCAAAAAGGCATCAAGCTGCATATTATTGCTCTCTTTTAAACAGGAGGCCGGCTATCGCACCGAGTAAACCTCCGGCCAGCAGGCCACCGGCGTGGGCGGCGTTGGCCATATTGCCAAAACCGATACTGCCAAGCAGGCCGGTAAAGCCAATCACCAGCCAGCCCAGCATCACGCCGTAGTACATGGGTGGCAGGCCAAAGTGCCAATAGCTGTCGACCTTTTCCCGCACCATGCAATAGCCCATCAGACCATAAACGACACCGGAAAAGCCACCAAAAATCGCCTCATCGCCGCCCCAGAAATACTGCGCCAGGTTGGAAACGATGCCAGTAAAGAGAATGATGGCGAGTAAGTGCCAACTGCCCTGAAATCGCTCCAGGCGGCTGCCAAAAATGTAAAGACCGAGCATATTAAAGGCCAGGTGGGTCAGGCCAAAGTGCAGCAGAATCGGGCTGAGCACACGCCAGTACTGACCATGCTCAAGCCCCATGGTAAAACTGCCAAAATAGATGTAGCCGTTGGCCACCTCAAAAGGGACAAACGAAAACCAGGCTGTACTCTGCCAGTCGCCGCCGCCCCGGGTAATCAGTGCCACCAGCACACAGGCCACAATTAACAGCGCGGTAGCCGGCATCCGGCGCCAGGGAATATGGCGCAACATCCCACCTGCATTGAGGCCGCGACGTGGTGGTGCCGCTGACAGTTCCAATACCCCGGACTGCCACTGCTGGTAGAGATTAATAACAATGTCTGACTCTTCAGCACTGGCGGTCCACAGCACCAGTTTGCCCGACTCTTCAGTGATCTTGTGGGGAATGCCCCGCCCGTACAAAAACCAGGAAAAATCGCTCAGATCGATCTCCCCGGAAAGTTCCAGTGCCCTGTGCATAGCGTCAAATAAAGTCCTTTATCGAGTAATTAACAGCGCTCTTCCTGGTAGTTCCAACGCAGTTTGGAGCGACAGGATTCGTAAAAATTATGATTCAGCGGGTGCAGCAGCTTCAGGCGTCTGGATTTTTTGTGGATGGTAATCTCGTCGCCGGGCGCCGAGGTGATATGAATCTGACCATCACAGCTCACCTGGGGTGAGATGGTGTTCTCCGGGCGAATCACCAGCTTCAGCTCACTGTCACCGTCCACCACCAGCGGGCGATTGGTCAGCATGTGAGGGTACATAGGCACCAGTACAATAGCATCGAGCCTTGGGTGCATGATGGGGCCGCCGCCGGAGAGCGCATAGGCTGTGGAGCCGGTGGGTGTGGCAATGATCAGGCCGTCAGCCCGCTGCTTATAGACAAACTGCCCGTCAATATAGAGTTCAAATTCAACGATCCGGGTGGACTGACCCGGATGCAGCACCACATCGTTGAGGGCATCGCCCTGTCCAATCACCTTGCCCTGACGACGGACCCTGGCTTCGAGCAAAAAACG
>JAQFVO010000121.1 GCA_027942505.1 Endozoicomonas sp.
TGTTTGCGGCCAAAAGCCTCTGGCCATTTTTCCCAGGTTTCTGACTGCTGCGTATCCTGCCACAGAGGCCAGGGCGCTCAGTGCCTGCCCTTGCATCACTGCCGCTGCCAGAAAGACATTGCTGGCCACAGGCCGGATACAGGTTTTGAGCACACCATCGGGCAACGCCGGTTCAACATATTTCAGGTAAATATGCTCACTCAGACCCAGGGCCAGGCCGATATTGCCCCCGAAAAAAAATCCCCGACAATTGTTGTACAAAAAGGTGTAGTGGGTTGGCAGCACCGTGAAGGAGAACAGCTCATCGGCCAGACCCGCCACGACGCCGTACTTAAAGCCGGTTAGGGACTGATTGAGGAGAGCAGGGGGCTGGGTGTCTGATGGACGCTGCGGGCATTCCAGTGACCAGGAAGCGTCCAGTTGAAAAAAGGCCGACGTATTGCCCCGCAGAATATCCGCGTGCTCCTTACCGAGCGCCACAACCGATTTTGGCAACTGGTGATCAAATAACCTGAGATAGGATTCTGAGGCTTGCAAGCGCCAATCCATCAACGGTGAGCTGAACGATGGTAGCAACTTGTCACTCGCGCTCTTATGAAATAAAACGTCATAACTGAAGTCGTGCATGGCAGTCGTTCCTGCCAAGTGAATCATGGCATACCCATCAGCGATGGGGCCGTGCAAAGATTTCACACAGTCTTTATGGGCAAGGGCATTGTGACAGAGGTCGGGAGTGACCAGTGCGGCACCGTCACCACAGCATAAATAAACATCCGTACCAGTTGGCAATTTTTCCAAGTCACGGACAAGCGATTGCAAAGAGAGCCGCAGCTGAGGATCGAAGAATATTGCTATTAAAATTTTCTGTAACTGCTCAAGGTTCTCGATGCACCCTGTGGTGCCAGGGCAGGTCTTAACGTCGCTTCGGCGGAGGTCGAAGCAGTGATGAAAGCAGATCATGTCGGCAGGAGATTGCAGGCCGCGAACCAGGTCTTTTACTCCATATGTAGCCCCGAGCAGTTTATCACTCTTGATAATTCTGCCCCGGGCCAGGAATTTTGCCTTTGTTTCAGCCGACATGGCGAACCATGGCACCTGTTGCAGGTTGTTAGCAATCTGAACTACGCCACCGGTCAGCTTTTCGGCCAGTTCTGGCGAGCCAAACTGCCTGAATGAATCATGGGCCTGAGTTTTATAGGAAACTCTGTTAATTGACTCAGGCCAGTTCGGTACCTTGTTGGCTTGTCTGGTCAGTGCCAGGAGAAATTCAATGTCTGCGAAAACGGGATCAGGCGTAGTGAAAGTGCAGCCATCACAGGTGTTTATCTGCAATTCAAGGCGCAGACTGAACGGCGCCGGGGACTTGCCGGTTGAGGCACTGGTGCCGGGCTGGATAGGGATCAGGCTGTCTGCATCAACCACCCCGACCCACTGTAACTGTTTGTCCCGGGAAAACGCGAAGTCAACACAGAGCGATTTAAGAATGTTGGCTCTGAGCTGTTCTTTCAGATCGGCTTCTCCCTGATTAACAAAAGGGAGCCGCCTCAGGTTGCGCAGCAGTTCCGGCAGCGGGTTGTTGCCGTATTTGGTGCGGACAAACTTCATGATTGATTTAGAGGCAACAAAGGACACGTCCCTGTCCTGCAAGCGCTGGTAGAGCGTGCTGTCACCGCTGACGTAGCGTTGTAGCATGGCTGTGGATTGGCTATCAACGATGACGATGCTTTTGCCACGATCAGCGCTTTTGGTAATAGCGAATGTATCCAGACTTTTCTCCAGCCAGGCAAGGGAGTACGGGTTGTTTCCTATCACAACTGTACATAGCGCTCGTTGCACAGGCTTATTGTCAAACCGGGCACGGCCATGCTGATTGGGTGCACTGTTCGCTACGGTGTTCAGGGTGTGCTGTGCGGAGATTTGCATCCGTATCACTCCTGTTACTTGACTGTTTATTAGAGAGCGAAATATAGCTTTACAGTCTCCGACAGACAGACATTTTTAATTTGCAACCATTTGCTATCTGGCTTGTCCAAGCGTCAGCGGCGGTTCGCCAACTGGTTTTGGAAAGCACCAAAGCTCCTCACAGTGAAACTCACGCCTTTTGAGGTGGTCGCAAAAGGTCAAGTTACTGTGCTGTCATTCAGTACAGGGATTGTTCGGAATCCATCTGGCAGGGATAGCCATCTATCCGGGTATTCACCTCCCTGTGAGGTCGATCCTGTATAGTCCATGTACAGGATGACAGCGGAGTCTGTGGTCGTTTCTTAATGGCCTCTTGCCTAAGCTCTTTTCAAGATCCTTGAGGTTGTGCAGTGAAAAATGGACCCACGAGGACCTTTTGCGACAGCCTCCCTTTGCGGGTGTCGAAAG
>JAQFVO010000173.1 GCA_027942505.1 Endozoicomonas sp.
GCTCAGAAAATCAATGTGATCCCGAATGTCTGTCAATACGATCCGATGAGAGAGGGAAAGCTCTTCATCCATGCTGGGAATCACCTCTGTTGTGTCGGCCTTCAGTCGTCTATCAGCCTTTTTGATAATGTCCTGAAGGGAGGCACCATCAATCAGAGCGTTGATCATGCGCTGGCCAGACTTACCGTTGATATCACTGATCAGGCCACCCAGCCGGATACCGCTGTCGTCCGGGGTTTTATGAAGACGATTTTTTTCATTGGCTATTTGCTTGACCAATGAGTCTCGCCGGCGAGTCAGTAAACGTAATTGTTCCTGATCTGGATGAGGCGCAAAGCCTGTGCGCACCAGACCGCATTGACCAAGATGGGCGAGCCACTGACTGTCCAATACATCCGGTTTTGCGTAAAACCTCGTCCAGTCGGGCTGGGTTTTACGCGGAAATGCGGTGAAATCCACAAAAAAAAACACCAGAAACTAATTTTTTTCTGTTAATAATCAGCAGCTACAATAAAACGCACTACCGGAGCAACGTTAAGGTCCTGGCTAGATTTCTGGCAGCACGGGTCAGGTTTTCTTCACCTTTTGCCAACGCTTCAGAGAGTGGGGCCGCACCATGAACAATGGGAAACAGGGCGTCAATCCCACGTTTATACACCGCTTCCACACCAGAGCCGACAGAACCTGCCAGGGCAATCACGGGTAAGCCAAATTGTTTGGCAATGCGGGCAACACCAACCGGGGTTTTTCCCTGAGCTGTCTGGCTATCGATACGGCCTTCACCAGTTATGACCACGTCTGCTCCGGGCATATGACTAGCCAGATCAACGGCTTCCATAACTATATCGATGCCAGGTTTCAGTTCTGCGCGGAGAAAAGCGAGAAGTGCTGCGCCCATTCCTCCCGCAGCACCAGCCCCTGGCTGGTGTTCAACCCCAACGGCTAAATCCCGTTCAATGATACGAGCGTAATGTTGCAGGGCCTGATCCAATTGTTGAACCATTTCTGGCGATGCCCCCTTTTGTGGGCCAAAAACTGCAGAGGCACCATTGGCACCGGTGAGCGGGTTGTCCACATCACAGGCTGCGATAAATTCAACGGATTTGAGCCGTTTATCCATCCGGCGGGCGTCAATGGAAGCCAGTTGCGCTAACGCCGCACCCCCATAAGGCAGGTCGTTACCGTCACGATCCAGCAGCTTGACACCTAACGCCTGCATCATACCTGCACCGCCATCGTTGGTGGCACTGCCGCCAATACCCACGATCATTCGTTTAATGCCATGATCCAGGGCGCTGAGAATCAATTCCCCGGTGCCAGCCGTGGTACTGATAAGCGGGTTGCGCTGGTCAGCGGGTACCAGCTCAATACCAGAAGCCCTGGCCATTTCAATAACCGCTGTTTCACCATCGCCGAGCAGACCAAAACAGGCAGGTACAGGTTCACCCATCGGGCCTGTGACCATTGCCGCAATGAGTTTGCCGTCGGTGGCATCAACCAGTGACTGGAGTGTGCCTTCACCACCGTCAGCAACAGGAACCTTTACATACATCGCATCGGGCAAGACTTGCTTAAGTCCGGTTTCGATAGCCTGTGCCACCTGGGCAGCAGTGAGACACTCTTTAAATGAGTCTGGTGCAATAACGATTTTCATAGTCTGTTCCCTCAGAATTACAGGGCGGCGAAGATCAGAGTGGAAGTGGCAGCCATGGAGAAGCCAATCAGCGTTTCCCACGGAAGCGCTTTCAGGCGCTCACTGATGCCCATACCGACACTACCGCCGGTGGCATGGAAGAAACTACCATGTGGCATATGATCCAGTACCGTTGCTCCGGCATGCATCATTGCTGCTGCACCCAGTGACGGAATGCCGAGGGCAATAATAATCGGTCCAAAAACATTCGAGGCAACAGCAGTGCCAGCGGTTGTGGAAGCTGTTGCTGCAGACATCATCATGCCGCTCAGTGGTGCCAGAAGATAGGCCGGAGGCTTTCAGGAACTCAACCAGTGAATTACTCAGTCCGGAACTGGCAATAATGCCAGCCAGAGTTCCGGTACCAATCAGCATGATGGCGACACCACTCATGCGCTGCAAACCACCAATGGCAAAGGTATTGATATCACGGATGCGCCGCTACTAAAAATCTAACATAATCCGTAATTATGTAGACTTATCTACGCCGTCAGCATGGACGCACGACGAATCGTGTCTAACTCCGCTCTTACGTAGGGTTTAGGGTCTGGGCGACCCTGTCGAGCTGTAACGTGTCATGACCCAGTGCCTGCCGGCTCTGACCATGCTGATAATGAACACCACATTGATGTATTTTCTGGCCTTCTAATGGCGCGTCGTAAGGTTTACATGTTGATGAAAAAGGTATTGATTAGCGGTTTTGAGCCGTTTGGCGGAGCCTCGGTTAATCCGGCACTGGAGGCGGTGCAACAGTTAGCCGGTCGTAATCTGGCCGGTGGTGTGATTGTCACTTGTACGGTGCCGGTGGTTCGTTTTAAAGCCATTGAGGCGGTGGTAGCTGCTATTGAAACTGAACGACCGGATTATGTGATCACTGTTGGCCAGGCCGCCGGGCGCACGGGCATAACGCCGGAGCGTGTGGCGATCAATGTGGATGATTTTCGCATCCCCGACAACGAGGGCATCCAGGTGGTGGATGAGCCCATAGTGGCCGGTGCTCCTGACGCCTATTTTACCACCTTGCCGATCAAGGCAATGGTCAGGGCCATGCAGGATCAGGGGATTCCTGCTCAAGTCTCCAACACCGCCGGCACCTTTGTCTGTAATCATCTGTTCTACGGCATTCAGAACTATATTCAGCAGCTGCCGGAACAGCGTCGGATCGGCCACGGTTTCGTTCATATTCCTCTGTTGCCGGAGCAGACGACGGATAGTACTCAACCTTCTATGTCGCTGCCGTTGATTGTTGCAGGACTGGCAATCTGTGCCCAGTCAGCCATTGATCATCCAGTGGATATCAGCGTCGGTGGGGGAGCCATCTGTTAGAACGTTTCCACACCAGAAGCAGGTTCCTGTGAACAGAGCTGACTTTCAGGCACTGACCAGAGACCTTCCCGAAGCACGGACTGAACTGCCTTGCCCAATTGATGGGCAATCAGAGTAATTTGCCAAGAAAAATTCGGGGGCCAATCCGCTGA
>JAQFVO010000214.1 GCA_027942505.1 Endozoicomonas sp.
GCAGCGCGCAGTGTGGGTTCGGCAACGCTCCGCTTCATCGCCTTGTGCTCTTCGCTGGCGTGATTGAACTCTTCCAGAGTCATACCGGCTTCGTTGCCAGACAATGACAGGCCAACAGTCCACATTCCTGCTCGACGCCCTTCCAGAATACCAGGTGCCGAGTCATCCACCTTGATGCAGTGGCGCACATCGCCAATACCCAGCTCAATCACATTTTGCAGCGCCATCCACGGTCCCGGGCGACCACCCGCCGGCAGATCATCACAGGCAACCACGGCATCCGGGCGATAGCCCCGCTCAGCTGCGGCCGGAATCAGGATATCCATAATCTCGCGCGGATAACCGGAACAGGAGCCAACCTTTATGCCATTGGCACGCAGCTGTTCCATTACCGCTAAGGCGCCGGGAATGATATCGGCGTAAGCAACCACTTTGGCTTTTTGCAAAGGCATAAAAGTTCTGTAGATATGATCAACATCCTGATCGCTCATCGGCCTGCCAAAACGTGCCTGCCAGCGCCTATTGACATCCGGCAGTTGCCCCAGGGTCTTGATATGATCCCACTTGCCCAGTCCCATCGGCACACGCGCTTCGTCAAGAGATATCTCAAAGTCGTAGGCCGCACCAAAGGCCTCAACAAAAATAGAGGTTGGTGCCCAGGAGCCAAAATCCACCACGGTACCAGCCCAATCGAAAATAACAGCGGCTACTTTTTTCTGATTCATCGGATGCACGTCTATGTGTAATTAAGAAAAGGAGTTAAAGCCAGTACATACTGTCAGCGACAGCGCTTACCAGGCGGCGAATATCATCTGGGTACACTTCACCAATGTTGCCAATCCGGAAACAATCGGCGTTGGAAACCTTACCGGGATAGATCACGAAACCACGTGCTTTCAACCGGGTATAAAACTCTTTAAAACTGTATTCAGGATGCTCTGGTGAGTAGAACGAGGTGATAAAGGGTGACTGTATCGCTTGCGGCAGCAGGGTACGAAAACCCAACTCCTCCAGACTCTTGACCAGCAGAGACTGATTCTCTTTGTAGCGCTGGTGGCGCGCCTCAACACCGCCTTCATCCTGCAATTCCTGCAGCGCCTGGGCAAAGGCACGTACTGTATGGGTTGGCGAGGTAAAACGCCACTTACCGTGGTGGTCCTCCATACAGCGCCACTGGCTGTATAGATCCAGGGAGAGCGAACGGGCTCGTCCGGCGCACTCGATCAAAGCCTGCTCACGGGCAATGACAAAACCAAAGCCGGGCACGCCCTGGATACATTTGTTGGCTGAACTGATGAGGAAATCGATATTCAACACTCCCATATCGATGGCAATCCCGCCAAAACTGCTCATGGCATCGACAATAAAGGTCTTGCCAAACTGTTTGATCACCGCGGCAATCTCGGCCAGAGGGTTGAGCATGCCGGTTGTGGTCTCACAATGCACCATCGCCACATGAGTGATCTCTGGCTGTTCCTGCAACATGGCGGTCATTGATGTCGCATCGGGATAACCCACCTCTCCACAAGCCATAACCGTGCAGGGAATCTTCAGGTACTGGGCAATCTCAGCAACACGGTCGCCATACACACCGTTGCTGATCACCAGCAAATGACCATCGCCGGGAATTACTGAACCAATGGTGGCTTCTACAGACGCGGTGCCACTGCCTTGCATCAGTACGCTGGTGTAACCGGGCGTGGAGGAGGCCATTGCCACCAGCTGGCGGCGAATATTCTCCACAATGCCCACATTGTAATCATCATCCCAGGTACACCAGTCCCGCATCATAGCCTGGCGGACAGTGACCGAGGTGGAAAGTGGGCCCGGCGTCAGCAGCAAGTAGGGATTTTCTTGCACGTTGTCGTTCATAACTGTTGGCTCTCTGAAATTGGTGCACATACCCAATCAGGGGCGGCACTCATAAGGCAATCTGGTCTATACCAGAATGATGAAAATGGTGAGATAATTGCTGCCGGCTGTAAAGGGTGCCGTGACAACTTTCATAAAAAGTTCATATTTCACCACCAACCCATAAACCCGTTTTGCCTCCAGAGATGTCACCATGGATACCAACACGCACTTTGGCAGAATTCGCCAGGCGCTAGAGGAGCAGATCACCAGTGGGGTGTTCCCGGCCGGTGCCCGGTTACCTGCTGAGCGCCTTTTGAGTGAACGTTTTCACACCACTCGGGTGACGGTGCGTGGAGCCCTGAACTCGCTGGAACAGGACGGCATTATCTACCGGGAAGATCGCCGGGGCTGGTTTGTCGCTCCTCCCCGATTGGTTTATAACCCGACAAAAAACGCCAATTTTCATCAGATGGCTGCTGAACAAGGCTACGCTCCCGACACGAGCCTGATCGAAGCCCATCGAATTCCCTCGACGCCGCAGATTCAGCAGATGCTCGACCTGCCACCCTTGACTCAGGTCTACCGGCTACGACGCCTGCGCAGTATCGACCGGCGGGTAGTGCTGTTTGTGGAGAATTATATTCGGGCTGATTATTTCCCCGATCTGCTTGACCATGACCTGAGTCAGTCGCTCTCCACCCTTTATCAGGAGCGCTACCAAACCGTTTACCAGCATGTGGCCTTTCAGCTCTATCCGGTGGCGCTCCCCGAGCAGGCGGCATCGCAGCTCAAAGTCACCCAGGGCAGTGCCGGGCTGCTGATCAGTCGAGTAAACCGCGATCAGTCCAATCGTATTATTGATTGTGATTTCGAATACTGGCGCCACTACGCCCTGGTGGTGCAGGCTGAGACCGCCAACAGACCGTAAGGTAAGGCAAATGTCACAAAGCGGTCACAGAGCCGTAACATAATTGTCATCTGGGACATTTATTCTCAAAAATCTGGTATAGACCTAGAGAGAATGTTTCTTGAACAGCCATCTGCCCTCCCTGCTTTTCACGACAGCTGTCGCCATCGTTGCAGCCGCAGGCGTTATCACTTTTCCTGCCGCCACAGAGGCCCGGCAATCCGTTGAACTGACCGTTTATTCATCCTTTGAGACGGAACTGCTCAACCGCTACAAAAGCGCCTTTGAAGCCAGTAATCCCGATATCACCATCAATTGGGTACGGGATTCCATCGGCGTTATGACGGCAAAACTGCTCGCTGAGAAAAATAATAGCCATGCTGATGT
>JAQFVO010000244.1 GCA_027942505.1 Endozoicomonas sp.
ATTCCCAAACGAGCCATCAGCCAGCCAATGGTTGTACCCTGAACCAACAGCGAGAAAAGCACCACCGTCAGAGTCATCTCAAAGATCAAATGTTTTTCCGGTATCGACGCGGGAATTGACAGCATCAGACCGATGGGTACAACCCCGCGCAGACCACCCCAGAACATGACTTTCATATAGCTGCCATCGACCTTTTCACCCACCGGGATCCGGTTGGTCAGCGGTAACAGCAGATAAACCACCAGGAAGCGGGCCAGCAGAACGGTCCCGATGACCACTAGCAATACAGGGTAGTGCTGAACAATATGACGAGCATCCCTGATCAGGAAATCCTCACTCAACCCCAGCAGCAGGAAAACGAAACTGTTGGCGACAAAGGCCATAAACTCCCAGTAGGGGCCCAGATGACGTTGCGTAACACAGTCCGCCATTGCCTGGCGACCGTAACTGCGGACAACCACTGCGGCCGCGATGACCGACATAACCCCCGACGCAGAAAAAACATGATCGGCAATAATAAAGCTGGAAAAGGCCAGAATGGTGGTCAAGGCAATATGCACAAAAGGCATTGAGCGCGCCAACCACAACAGCCCCAGCGTAGCAACCCCCATGAGTGTCCCAACCACCAGCCCGCCGAAAAACACTCGCAGGAACTCAATAATGGCCGTGGTGATAGTGTCAGCACTCACCCCCGTTCCCGCCTGAATAATGGACAGCACAATGCCAAACATGACGATGGCCGTGGCATCATTAAATAAGCTCTCGGCATCCATCAGCAACGACATGCGCTCAGGCGCATGTATCTCTTTGAACAGGGCAATCACCGCCACCGGGTCGGTGGCGGAAATCAAGGCCCCAAACAGCAGCGCCGCAGCCAGGGTGACCGGTGTCAGCTCGCCAACAATGACCCCAACCACCAGCGTCGACAGCACTACCCCGACAACGGCCAGCATCAATACCGGCACCAGCTCGTTTATCAAGGCCGGAAGCTTGATCTCCATGGCCGCTTGAAAAACCAGCACTGGCAAAAGCACATACATGATCAGGTCGTGAGTCAGCGCGACATGCAAAATGGGCGCCAGCACTTTCAGGTGCTCTGCAACAACCCCCAGGGCCATACCGATAACCACCAGCCCAATCGTGTAAGGAAATCGTAGTTTTTTCAGCACAATGGCCGAAATTGCTGCCAGCAAAAACAGGCTACAGAAAACCATCATTGGCAGGGCAAGCCCCGCCCCGGAGTGCGCAACTGACATGGTGTTTTCCGAGATAAAAAAATGGCCTGACTTAAGGCCAGGCCATCCAGAACAAAAGCCG
>JAQFVO010000260.1 GCA_027942505.1 Endozoicomonas sp.
ATCACCTTAACGGAACTGACGGCCTTATCATGGGCCGCGTCGCGCAACTCCAGTGCAACTTGCAGCACAGAGATAAATACCGGCACTAGACGGGCCAGCAATATTTCTGTTTCTTCTGCCACAGCATAAGTCGGCAGTCGTATGTCAGGGATGGGTAACCCCGGAACGACCGGAGTATTGTTGAGCGGATCATCAGTTTCTGTGCCGCTTGTCATTACCTGCGGCGTATTAAGACGATAACCGGCGTATATCGATGGCACAACCAGGGCAGCAACAGCGAGACTCCACCACGGTGCATAGCAAAACCCACCGACAGCGGTGCCAACCAGTACCGAATTAACCACCCGACCATGAGCCTGGTAGTTTGCCTCCAACTTCACCACATGGGGATTGACCCGCTCAACAGTGGCAATAACCATGCCTTTGAACAGACCGATACCGGCGTCGTGACACCGGCGCAGGATCCCGGGCACCCCAAGACCAGGTGACGATGTGCGCTGCAAAGATTCTCCTCCACGGTTGGCAATCAATAATCCTCTTGGATAAAGCCCTGCTTGTTTGGTTCCGTATCAACAGGCAAAAAAAAACCACCATGCAGATGGTGGTTTTTTGGATTACACAACAGTTGTGAGATGACTGATCACATATCCTGGAAGTTCAACGCATCAGACAGTGCCTGCTCAACGTCAGAAGCAGAAACTCTGGACGGCGAATCAAAGTCAATGTCCTCACGACCTTTACGACGCTCGGCGTGGTACGTCAGACCGGTACCGGCCGGAATCAGACGACCTACGACCACGTTCTCCTTAGGCCGCGCAGATAGTCGCGCTTGCCAGTGACCGCCGCTTCGGTCAGAACACGGGTAGTCTCCTGGAAGGAGGCCGCCGAGATGAACGATTCAGTGGCCAGGGACGCTTTGGTGATACCGAGCAGCACACGCTCGAACTTGGCCGGGAAGCCGTTCTCACGGTTGACGCGGTCGTTCTCTTCAAGCAGGCGGGTGTACTCAAGCTGGTCACCACGGATAAAGCAGGAGTCACCGGTATCGGTAATCTCTACCTTACGCAGCATCTGACGCAAAATGGTCTCAATGTGCTTATCGTTAATCTTTACACCCTGCAAACGGTAAACGTCCTGGATCTCATTAACGATGTAGCGAGCCAGCTCACCAACACCCAGCAGACGCAGAACGTCGTGTGGGTTGGTCGGACCATCGGAGATTACCTCACCACGAGTCACCTGCTCACCTTCGAATACATTGAGGTGACGCCACTTCGGAATCAGCTCCTCGTACGGATCACCACCGTCGGTCGGGGTAATGACCAGACGCTTCTTGCCCTTGGTCTCTTTACCGAAGCCGATGGTGCCGGAGATTTCTGCCAGAATAGAGTGCTCTTTCGGCTTGCGGGCCTCAAAGAGGTCAGCAACCCGTGGCAGACCACCGGTGATATCCCGGTTACCGGACGACTGCTGCGGAATACGGGCCAGTACTGCACCGACTTCCACGGTCGCACCATCCACCAGGTTGACCAGGGCGTTGGCTGGCAGGAAGTACTGGGCAGGTACATCCGTTCCCGGCAGCCTCAGCTCGTTTCCGTCGGCGTCTTTCAGCTGGATGGCAGGACGGATGTCCTTACCGGCTGATGGACGGTCTTTCGGGTCCATGACTTCCATATTGGACAGACCGGTCAGCTCGTCGGTCTGGGTCTTGACGGTGATGTTTTCATCCATGCCCTGGAATTCAACAATACCGGCAGTTTCAGTGATGATCGGGTGGGTGTGTGGGTCCCACTTGGCCACGGTCTGACCCGCTTCCACCTGGTCGCCGTCTTTCACCGAAATCATGGCACCGTATGGCAGCTTGTAACGCTCACGCTCACGACCGAACTCGTCGGCAATAGCCAACTGGCCGGAACGGCTGACGGCAACCAGTGTACCATCTTTGCGCTCAACTGATTTCAGGTTCAGCAGACGGATGGAACCTTTGTTCTTCACCGTAACGCTGTCTGCGGCCGCGTTTCTGGATGCCGCACCACCGATGTGGAAGGTACGCATGGTCAGCTGGGTGCCGGGCTCACCGATGGACTGGGCGGCGATAACACCGACCGCCTCACCTTTGTTGACCAGGTGACCACGACCGAGGTCACGACCGTAGCATTTAGAGCAGATGCCGTGGCGGGTCTCACAGGTGATGGGCGAACGCACACGCATCTCATCCACGTTCATGACTTCAAGGCGCTTCACCCAGGCTTCGTCGATCAGGGTGCCGGCTGGTACCGCGATTTCGCTGTCACTGCCAGGCTTGAGGACGTCTTCGGCCACCACTCGACCAAGAATACGCTCACCCAGCGGCTCAACGATATCACCGCCTTCAATGTGCGGAGTCATCAACAGGCCATCGCTGGTGCCACAATCGTCTTCGGTGACCACCAGGTCCTGGGCGACATCCACCAGACGACGTGTCAGGTAACCGGAGTTCGCTGTTTTCAGGGCGGTATCAGCCAGACCCTTACGGGCACCGTGGGTGGAGTTGAAGTACTGGAGTACGTTCAGACCCTCACGGAAGTTGGCGGTGATCGGTGTCTCGATGATCGAGCCGTCTGGTTTGGCCATCAGACCACGCATACCGGCCAGCTGACGAATCTGGGCGGCACTACCCCGCGCACCGGAGTCAGCCATCAT
>JAQFVO010000884.1 GCA_027942505.1 Endozoicomonas sp.
TTCGGATTTAATGCTGATTGTCGGTTAATGCCGTCATCGACCCATGTTATTCCTGATGGCAGACCAGTCAGACTATAAGTCCAGGGCTTATCTTTCTGATAGCCATAGCCAATATCTGAAATTTCCGCCATGTACATTTTCCGCACTGATCCTCCCCTGGTGACGTGGCAAGTGCCGCTGTAATCACAGCTGGACTCATGGATCAACGGGTGGTTTCGTGCAGGCTTTGTTGTGCTTAAATCAATACGAAAGCGTATGGTTCCGACTTGCCGATCAATATCGAGAATATCAACAGTCATGCCCAGCGGATCAAAATAGAAATGATCGGTAATAGCAACATCGGTCAAGTCCTCGTAATCGATGGCCGGTGTCTGTGGGGTCGCATCCAGTAAAAAATTGTCTTGATAAATCAACAGCCCACTGGTTACCTTGTCAAAAGCCGGATCGAACAAACCGTAGTCAAGCATGGTAGGCTGGCGGAACTCCAGCCAGATGTCAGAACCCAGGAATGCCTGAAAGTCTATTTTTACCGCTTTTTTGCCACTGTCCGGGCTGTTGAGGTGGTGCAGTGTGATTTCATGGCTACCGGAGGCGGAGTCAAGGAAGACAATATTCTCATTGGTTAACCAGTTAATACGGTGCTTATCATAAGCATTCAGGCTGTTGCCGTAAAATCTCGCCGAAGACAGCGCATCAAACATATTATATTGCAAACTGTTACAACGCCCTAGCAACACGTTCTCACAGTATTTTGCCAGATTGTGGTGAGCTAACTTTTTGGTATGCAGAAATTCATGAAATATAACGACCTCAAACTCCATAAGGTTTGTGCCGACAGGATTGGTGTAACAAAGTTCTGGACGATCATAAATTTGTTTTTTGTAAAAACATTGATTGTTCAGATCGTAGGGCTTTAGATATTTATTAATCTGAGACTTTTCACCATAATTGGTCTCATCAATGACGATGTCCTCTTTGAAAGGCAGTGCATCTGCATTCATAGCGATAACGCCCTGCCTGTCATCCCACACTCTCATCACATAATCATACTCAGTGAGATTCAGTGAGCCATTGCGCTTTGCCAGAACCACTGACTCCAGAGGCGTCCAGCTTGCTGCACTGAGTGTCGCGTTCCACTGTTCACCGGCAACATCATACCACCCAAATTTGCCCACTTTGCCGAACCCTTCCTTGTCATAGCTATTGCTTCTGATCAGGCTGTCCACCTGGTTAGTGATGCGGCCATGCAATTCGTCGATATCAAATTGTGGTGTCTCACCCTCTTTCTTAAGGTAGATAACAGCAACATCATGGAGAGTGGCCGGGGAAATCAGTGCAGATGTTGGCGGCGGGGCTGTGCTGACGCCGATCACCACATCCACCTCAATCCAGGCATCTGGTGAGTTTTCTCTGCCTCCCACCAGTTTTGGCGTCATGGTAAAGCCACCCCACTTGTCGGTATAGCTCTGCCCAACGGGCAGGGATGCATCCTCAAAGTCCGGTCCCCACCACGCCGAGGAGTTTTTTGCCGAGTCTGGCGTCATATCCAGCAAATAGGATTTTTTGTCCCAGTATCGTGCGTCACTGTCTGCCTGGGCATAACCTTCAAGACTGACAACAATGCCTTGCCTGGTATTGTTGGCAAATTTTCCTGTGGTGCGGTACTCCAGCCAATAGGTGTACTTCTGGTTGCCAGAGCGGATGCGTAGCCCCATGGGACCATCGGGTTTCTTCCCCTGGTCAAAGGTATGAATGCGGTATGTTCCGCTGGCTTTGGTCAGTGGCGCGTCGGTATCGGGGTCTATCCAGCCGAAAAAACTTTTATCAAACAGGCTCATTTCGTGTGCCAGGTCATAATGGCCAGTGGGTCCCATCAGGTCGTAAAAATTTCCGCTCTCTTTCAGGTATTCTTTACGGGCATCAAGGCAGTCCTGCCCATTCCCGCATTTGTGCCAGGAGCCATCATCGGGCATGCCCCTGATGACTTGCTGGCTGCCATCAATGGCTCCGGAACCCCTCAATCCCATGGCGTGGCCCATTTGGTGGGCAATAACACCTGTATCGTTTCTCCAGCTATCGTCAAGTACTATCAGGTTGCTCGTGGCGTAGGAATATAGCCCTTCTGATTTTGGCGTCACCACCATAATCATCTTGTTTCTGCCCGGATTGCGCGGATTAACGCCGGTACTTTGAATGGCATCAAAGACAATATCTCGCCATTGCGCCCGGTTTTGATACTCTTTAAACGTATCGATTGGCGTATCAATTCTCGTCTCAAAGATGTCCCATGATATATAGAAGTCGTCGTAAGCCTGTTTTTGGTAAAACTCATTGGTTTTCTCCAGATCATCAGTCAGACCCGGCCAGTTCACATCGGCATCGGCATAAGCGAGTTTATAAATCAATAGATGGGATGATTTGTATGGGAATCCCTGTGAGCGGTCATTGGTTTCCCGGGTAAACCCGGGTCGCACAGGCAAACGACAAGTGTCGCTATTATAGTCAACGACCAGTGACGCATTCTGTGCCTCTCCTGAAGTGGTGATATAGGCATGAGGACTGCCGGGCGAGTCAAGAATGATGCATTCATTATTGCCGGGCCGGTTCCTTTGGTTCACTTGAAAACGTGCACTTCGGCCTCTGTCGACGTGTAGACTCTTTACCCTTAGACTCAAGTCCCCACTGCCTTGCCCCGTGGTAATGGCAACATTTTTCCTTCGGGGTAAGACAGGAGCGATCAGTTTATTCTTCTGATTGTCGGGCAGGCAAACCGCTTTACGTACAGTAAGTAGCTGCCTGTGTTTCACCGGCTTATTGCCTGCACAGGTATCGGTTAATACCGGCTTCGGCCGGTCACTGCCAACACCAAAGTTGAACGGAGTCCGGCACTTATTGGTATTAAAATCGACGGCAAGTGCAACACGATTGGCATCCCCTTTAAT
>JAQFVO010000427.1 GCA_027942505.1 Endozoicomonas sp.
TGCACGTAGACGAGTTGTCCATGGAGGAGCGCTGGCAAGGTCTCTCGACATCCGTAGAGTTGTTGAGGGGAGGGCTGATTATTGTGGGCCTCGATGATTCTTATAATTCCGGTTCCCGGGCTCGTGCCGGACGCCTGACTGACAATCTGGGGAAGGCCTTGCCGATGCAAGAGCGTTGCAACCATTCGGGCTGCGCATTGTCGAACAATAGATCTGACCTGCGTGACCAATGGAGAGTTCGACGTGAAAACCATCGTGATTTCAATACTTATGCTGGGCTGCTTCCTGCTGATGGCCAATCTGGCTCCCAGCTTGCTGAACACTGCGCGCCCGGAGAATGAGCAAGATCACGCTAATTCCAGCAGTAATCAGGTGGGAAAATCCATCACGTCGCTGGTTCTGATGATCGTTGCATTAGTGGTGGTCTTACATTTCTGGCCCTGAGCTCTCAGGGAAAGGTTTAATGGCTGGTATGCTGTAGCGGCGTGTCAGAGACGGGTTGTGGAATCGTTATAAACGTGTTCAGGCGAATGGGGGATGAAATAAAACCACCAGCAGGCTGGTGGGCTCACGTCCATGTGATTAATGCATTCCATGCAAAATTCATATTAGCCGCATGCTGTTTGGGACAATAGCGGCGATCACGGTGAAGGCTGTGAGATATCTCCTACGGGTTGTTCTTTTTGGCTGGTTTGAGACTTGTTTACAATTTTGTCAGCGCGGATAACTTTGTCCGAAAGGAGTTCGTTGAGCATCTGGTCATCTGGTTCTGACAGAATGATTCGGGTCTCCTCGGACTGGTCATCAAAGCTTGAGTCTTCGACATCGGTAATATTTGTTTCAGGAATTGATGATGGCTCTGCAGTTGGTTCAGTAATTGGAGGGGAGGTTCTGCTAAGCCAGAATCCACCAGCTGTGGCGATAATCAGTAAGATGACCAGTACAGCTGATAATGTTTTTTTGCTCATGCGAGGCCTTTAGTCGCTATCCAATTGAGTAAAACGCCAATTTACAAATTTGCTCCGTGCTACTCAAGTTTTAAATTCCCAAATGTGGCAACTGATGGCTATGCCTGAGATTCGCCTTTAAATGGGGATTTTGGGATGACAACAATTAGCTCGGGAAATCTGATTCTGCTCGATGTCCAACATGGTCGGATACCACTCGATTTAGCCTATGCTGGCAGTATTAATTCACCGGCAATTCCATTTACAGTGATGCCTGATGCCCCAGACTGCCTGCTTAGCGCTGTTGGGGTGCCTGAGGCCGCTCAATCTGAACGTTCCAATCAGGGCATCTTTCGCCCCGTGTTGGCTCATTTCTAATTTGCAGCCCTCAGTTCAGGCAATAAGTTGGAAAATTAATGATAAATACTCTGAAAATCGTTGAAACCAATTAGCTCAGCCAAGGTCTACGGAAGGTCATACCAACAGCGAGGGGTTGATTATGGGTGGCGTGAGTTCCAGTAAAGTGACCGGTGCTGCTCATCAAGGTGGAGCGGAGGC
>JAQFVO010000499.1 GCA_027942505.1 Endozoicomonas sp.
ACAGCGTTTATAAAGCGCATGAGAAAACGCCAGTGTCCATCCGGGTTCATGACCTTTGTTATTGATAATATTGAGAAAAACAGCACTAGCAACAGTGACAATCATTTAAATCACTCCTTGAGGGCGGAAATGTCGCTAGTAGCAGTAACCAGGCCGGGACACCCGATCATGGCTGAATCACTCAAGGGGAAACGAAGTATTTATATTAATTTCCGCATTGCCGTCGCCAAATTTTTTCTTCAGCCACACGATGTTCCTGCCTGGATTAATGATGAAGTTACACTGATTCCAGATAACCATAAACTTCTCGAGATAATGTGTAGCACTAACTCAAGAGATAAGATTGTTGAAAAAATTGATCTTGGTCAGCCATTGACAGTTAGCTTTTTAACCACAACAAGCTGGCTGCAGAAAATTGCTTTTCCGTTAGAGGAGGTGAAGGCAGATCAAAGCCGGGCCTGGGGTATTTGTTCGTGGAAAAAATCTGAATCTGCCAATTCATCACAAGAGAATGAAAGAGAAACAGCTGCAATCAATGGCCGTGCGTGTAACATACTATGACCTTCATGTTCAGATTCTGAGCAAACAGGACACACGTCATTTTTGAGGGATAAATGAGGGTGTCCTTTTTTTCAGTCAGATCTTCTCGCCTCCAGACTCTGGCTTGCCACTGTGAAAGCGGAACTCCTTATCGCTCGACTCGATCGCCTCTCGCTCATTATTGGCAAACAGCGCCACCCGATCATCCACTGGCCCCTCGTTGATGGCCTCAGCCAGCGTCAGGTAATCCTGAAAATGACGACTTTCCGACTTGAGCAGAGAGCGATAAAACTTGGCCAACTCATCATCCAGCCACGGAGCCAGAGCGGAAAACCGTTCACAGGAACGCGCCTCGATAAATGCACCCATAATCAATGTATCCACCAGTCTGGCCGGTTCAAAGGTACGAATCAGTGAGCTGAGCCGACTGGCATATCGCCCTGCGCCCAGGTGCAGATAAGGAATATCCCGACGCACCATAATAGCCAGCACCTGCTCGTAATGCCTAAGCTCCTCCCGGGCCAGCCTGGACATCTTA
>JAQFVO010000506.1 GCA_027942505.1 Endozoicomonas sp.
TAAGACAGCTGCTGCGGGCCGGGGCGCAAGTAAATTGCACCGATAATAATGGCATGACCCCTTTGCACGTTGCTGCTGATCACAACTTACCAGTAATGGTCACCAGCCTTTTACAGGCCGGGGCCCGCATTGACGTCACCTGCCCAGTTGGCAGGACTCCCCTGGTCATGGCAATCCATGGCGGACATCTTGAAGTGGCTTGCCAGCTTGTTGAGGCAGGAGCCAACGTTAATGTAACAACCTGCCACAGAAGATCTGCGCTCAGTCTGGCTATTGACATGCGCTATTTTGAGTTGGCTGAGCGACTGTTGGCTGCAAATGCGAAGGCGAACTCGGTAGACAGTAATGGTATTACGCCGCTCTACCTGGCGGCCAGTCATGGCCACCGACAGTTGGTTGGTCAGTTGGTGGCTGCCGGGGCCCGATATAATTCTGGTCGCAAGAAGACTCGTTTGCCTCTGTTCGCGGCTATAAGAAATGGTCACTACGAACTGGCCATTGATTTGATAAAAGCTGGCGCCACAAAGGATGCTATCAATCAACATGGTGACACGCCTTTGCATTGTGCCGCTGCTGCCGGCAGTCGCGAGCTGGTTGCTTATCTTCTTGACAGGCGAGCCCGAATAAATAAAACGAACAACAACGGTGATACGGCGTTGTCAAAAGCAGTAAGGGGTGGTCATCGAGATGTGGTGCTCGATCTGCTGCGGTTGGGGGCCCGGCATACGGTCTGTGTCAAAGGCGGCATCAATCTTTTACACCTGGCTTGCGATCTTGGTGATCAGCAGATGGTTGGCATCTTACTTAACGCCGGCGTCAGTATTAATGCTGCTTCCGACAATGGCACAACGGCACTGATGGTCGCGGCCAGTCTTGATTTCGGTGCCCTCGCAGATTACTTGCTAAAAGCAGGGGCCTTGATCGATACGCCCAGGCCTGACGGCAGCACGGCCCTGCTTATTGCCATCAGAATGGGCTGCGCCGATGTGGCCAGTCAGTTGCTGGCGGCCGGAGCCTCGGCAAAAGTCATCTGCCGTGACGGTGACAGTTCTTTGCACTGTGCCGTTAAGCGTGGCTGGCAAAACCTGGCTGAGACGGCTTTGCTCGCGGGTGTTCATGTTGATAAGGCACGCAGCGATGGTTCGACGGCACTGCACCTGGCCGCCAGTTCAGGTAATGCTGCCATGGTGATTTTTCTGCTCAGGCACAGGGCGTCTGCCGACAAGCCCCGTAACGATGGAGCAACGCCATTGTACCTGGCAGCTGAAGCCGGTTTTGACGATATTGTTGCCACTCTGGTCACTGGCGGTGCCAATGTTAATGCGCCAGGCAAGAATGGCATTGCTCCACTGGCCATTGCTGTCCTTAACGGTCATTACAACCTGGCGGCAAACCTCCTGGCTGCCAATGCTCTGGTAGACATCAAGCTTGAGGATGAGACGACTTCCCCGCTGCATCAAGCTGTATATGACGGTAAACGGGCGTTTGTGGCCAGGCTTTTGAGTCAGGGGGCTGATGTTAATGCTCGTGGTCTGTTTGGAGCGACACCCATTTTCTATGCCGTTGGTAATGGTGACCGGGAGCTTACAGCTGACTTGCTGGCAGCCGAAGCGCGGGTCGATCTGCCCCTGTATAATGGCATTACGGTTACTCTGATTGCTGCCGTATGTTGCTTCACCGCGTTGATTGACGACTTGATACAGGCCGGTGCTCCGATCGATACCCGTGATCATCAACAAGGGTATACTCCGTTGTCTGCGGCAGTGCAACTAAGACATCGTGACATAGCTGCCAGGCTCATTGCTGCAGGTGCCAACGTTAATAACGTTACTTTCCAGGGAAAGACGCCTCTATACCTTGCTGCCACCAATGGTGACAGTGCAATGGTGCGAGAACTGTTGCAGGCTGGGGCAGACCCAACGATTAAAAGAGAACGTTTTTTTGGGCTGGTTAGTGATTCAGTTATTGATGCGGCCAGGCGTTATGGTCATGAACATGTCATCCAAATACTTACATCGTGGTCTGAGCATGTTCAGGAGGCATGAACTGAGAACTGACGATTTTGCCATTCAGCTGCCATCATCCCCCTGCATGCTGAATAAACGATGGAATTTGTACTGTCAACAGACTTGTACCAGTGCCGGTAACTGCCACTGCACAGGTGGCACACCATGACCGGCCAGGTAGTCGTTGGCCCTGGAAAAGGGCCTGCTGCCGAAAAAACCCCGGTAGGCTGACAGGGGCGAAGGGTGGGCTGATTGCAATACCAGGTGTTTGCTGGTGTCGATAATGCGTCCCTTTTTCTGCGCGTAACTCCCCCAGAGAATAAAGACGATATGTTCACGATGCTCATTGAGCTGGGCTACTATCCGGTCAGTAAATATCTCCCAGCCCCGTCCCTGGTGGGAGGCTGCCTGACGATGCTCCACCGTCAGCACGCTATTGAGCAGCAGTACGCCCTGCCTGGCCCAGTGCTCCAGAAAGCCGTGGTGAGCCGGGGTGATGCCAAGGTCTGACTGCAACTCTTTGTACATGTTGACCAGCGAGGGTGGGATGGCAACATCGGGACGAACCGAGAAGCTGAGCCCGTGCGCCTGTCCGGGGCCGTGATAAGGATCCTGACCAAGAATCACCACCTTGACCTGGTCAAACGGGGTAAGATTCATCGCGCGAAAATACTCACCACCGGCTGGATAAATAATTTTCCCCCGGTCTTTCTCCTGGCAGAGAAATCGGCGCAGTGACTGCATATACTCTTTGGCAAACTCATCCTCAAGTACGGCTTTCCAGGAAGGCTCCAATTTGATGTCTGGCATTACCCGATCTCTGATATCAACATAATAAAGTTACCCGCACCCACGAGAGCCGACTAGACTCAACGGGCTCAGCCTCCTATGAGGCTCGGCGGTGAGTGCACTCTAGCACAGGACTCGTTTTTCTAATAACAGCCAGCGCAAAGGAATCCCGTGAACACAGCCATTTTCAGCGTGATGCCCGTCGCGTCCGCTGCCCTGTTGTCTCTGGTGCTTGTCAGCAGACCGGTCGCGGCCGATCTGGAACGCAGAATGACCATCGAAGTTGACGGCAATAGTATCTGTTTTGCCATTGCCGATGTTCACCACGATGACGACAGGGTACACCGATATCTGGATTATGGCTGCATGGACTCTGGCTTTGATGATGATTTGGCCGCCACTGGCAATCAGTATTTCAGTCAGGTCGTGCTCCGGCGAGCACGAAGCCTGTTTCAGAAAATGCGCGCCCGACAGGAGCATTTTCGGGCCAGTCGGGTCAGGGCCCTGGCCCGGCCGTCGTTGCAGGCGGCGCGCAACGCTGGCCAGCTGATAGAAGGCGTGAGACGTACAACTGGTATTGATGTTCATATTCTCTCCCCTGAAGAGGAGGAGCGAGTAGATTTCTATTCGGCCCTGGGTGCCAGCAGGAACTCTGAGACACCGGTTGTATGGGATATTGGCAAGGGGCGTTATCAGATGATTCTGGCCAATGACAAGGACGGGCCACTGATCCATAAGAGTGAGTTTGGTTCCACCGGTTTTATGGCCTATCTCAAAGAGGTGGTGCAGGATAAATCGTCAACCGCTCCCCATGCTCTGTCACCCATGTC
>JAQFVO010000550.1 GCA_027942505.1 Endozoicomonas sp.
TGCTTTCAAGGGAAGGAGCCAACATCACGATCATGAAAAGCGGTAAGGTGCTGGACTTCGCCGACGGACCCTACCACGACAGCGGTTACATTCTACAAAAGTACCATCCCTTGCCGGTGTTTGGCCAAAGCCACGTCTTGGTCGGGAGTTGGGTGATCGCTGACCGGGCTGCAGGAATAGGGATTCGTGAAGACTGTTCCCCGATCACCAGGGACAGCTCCAGATTCATTCCCCACATAATTGCTGGCTAAAATCGGATGGAACCACGAAGGACACTAAGAACACAAAGAAGAGATTTTCTTTTCCTTCGTGCTCTTAGTGTCCTTCGTGGTTCCATCTTTAACTTCCCGAAGCGGGGAGTAGGCGCTTAATGTCTACCCTAAGAGCATATGCTTACAAGCGGCGATACCGTTAAAGCATACGTCACAAATCGTAAAATAATGGCAACTGCTGACGTACGCGGCACGGCGGTTGCTTGTAATAAAAATGTAGCTGATTATTATTGCCAGGTTCCCCTCTTGAACTGAAGGATATATTGGCTCAATGCATTGTCCATTCTGTGGTGCTGCTGATACAAAAGTCATTGACTCGCGCCTGGTTGCCGAGGGCGCCCAGGTGCGCCGACGTCGTGAATGCCTTACCTGCGTTGAACGTTTTACCAGCTATGAGACAGCCGAGTTGCTGCTGCCGAGGCTGGTCAAGCGTGATGGCAACCGCGAGCCATTCAATGAAGAAAAGCTTCGGGCCGGCATGTCACGCGCCCTGGAAAAAAGACCCGTGGCTGTGGAACAGCTCGAAGAAGCTCTTAGTCGTATAATTCACCGCCTGCGTGCCATGGGTGAACGGGAAGTCAGCTCACGCATGCTCGGCGAAGAAGTGATGCGCGAGTTGAAACAGCTCGATGAGGTTGCCTATATCCGCTTCGCTTCCGTCTATCGCCACTTCAAGGATCTGAATGAGTTCCGCGAAGAGATTGATCGTCTGGAAACCGAGGAACGGGACCATTAATGCCCCTGATCCTGCTTAGCCTGACCGTGATCGCCCTGGTGTTTGGTCCACAGATGTGGGTAACCCGCGTGTTGCGAAAATACGACGGCGAACGCTCCGACCTGCCTGGCACCGGCGGTGAGCTGGCCGCGCACCTGATCAGCCGCTTTTCTCTTGATGGTGTTACCCTGCGTGAAGGACAGCCCGGCGAAGATTACTACGACCCACAGCGGCAGGTAATCTCCCTGGGTGCGCCCTACTTTCACCGCAAATCCATCACCGCCGTCGCCATCGCCACCCACGAAGTCAGCCATGCCCTGCAACACCGGGAGCAACATACCGGCTTTATGCGCCGCCAGCGTCGTCTGCGTCTGGCCATGATGATTGAGCGCTTCAGCGCCATGGCCCTGATGGTGACTCCCATCATCTTCCTGGTGACCCGCTTGCCCCAGAGTACACTGATCACTTTGTTGCTGGGTGCCTCGGGAATGGTTTGCTCGCTCTGGGTGCAGTTGATGAACCTGCCAGTGGAGTTAGACGCGAGTTTTAACAAGGCACTGCCGATTCTGGCTGAAGGTTATCTTGGTCAGGATGATCTGCCCGGCGCCCGAAAAGTACTCAAAGCCGCTGCCATGACCTATGTTGCGGCAGCCTTCGCCAGTTTGTTGAATATTGGTCGTTGGATCAGTATTATGCGCAGATAAACGACATTATACGTATTATGATAACGGCAAAACCTCAGCGTATTACCCAGAGATTGACCCACATCAACCGTCAACTGCTAACTGGCCATTTATAATTGCTGCCCATTTTCTAGCCCAGATATTTCATAAACGTGCTCCCGCTCTCGCTTATCCTTTGTCGCTCTAAGGGAGTTTTGCCCTGTCGACCGTACTCCCCGGTACGGTGCTCCCTCACAAAATCCCTCAGAGCGACAAAGTCCTGCGCCAGATTCGGGGCAGTTTATAAAATATCCGGGCTAGTTAGTGTCGCCACATCTTGCCCAGCGACACCGCCTTTACTGACTGCATTTTCTACTTACAGATGATGTCAATCTGAGCGTTAACGATTCTTACCGGGATGGTGTGAATGAAAAAAATTGTTGATAAAGCACTTGCTGCAACTCTGGATCGAAGGTCCTTTATAAAGTGGGGAGCCTCAGCCAGCAGCGCTGCCGTACTGACTGCTAACAGTCTGCCCCTTAAAGCCGCCACACCGTCCGTTGACAAGACCTCCCCGGGTGAGAAAACGGTCTGGTCTGCCTGCACAGTGAACTGCGGCTCACGCTGCGCCCTGCGCCATCACGTCAAAGATGGCGTTATTGCTTACACAACCACCGACAATACGGGTGATGACGTCTATGGCAACCACCAGGTACGCGCCTGCCTGCGTGGCCGTTCGTTTCGCAAGCGTGTATACAACGCCGATCGTCTGAAATACCCCATGAAGCGGGTTGGCAACCGCGGTGAAGGCCGATTTGAGCGCATCAGCTGGGATGAAGCGTTCGATACCATCGCCGAGAACCTCAAGCGCATCAAGAACACCTATGGCAATGAAGCCATCTACCTTAACTATTGCACTGGTACGCTCGGCGGCACGGTGGCCAAGTCCTGGCCACCGGCTGCGACTCCCATCGCCCGGTTGATGAACTGCTGGGGCGGGTACCTGAACCACTACGGTGATTACAGCACCGCACAGATTGCCGTCAGCCTGCCTTACCTGTACGGTGGCTCATGGGTGGATAATAATTGCACTTCGGATGTCGTTAATACCAGGCTGATCGTTAACTTTGGCAACAACCCGGCCGAAACGCGCATGAGTGGTGCCGGTATCGTCTATCAGCTGTCAGAGGCGCGCGAGCGCAGCAACGCCCGGATGATCGTCTTTGATCCTCGCCTGACCGACTCCATGCTCAGCGACGGTGATGAGTGGGTGCCGCTGCGCCCCGGCACCGATGCGGCACTGGTCGCCGGCATGGCCTGGGTAATGATTACCGAAGACCTGGTGGACAAAGCATTTCTTGATCGTTACACCATCGGCTACGACGATGAGTCCCTGCCCGCCAGTGCGCCCAAAAATGCCTCATGGAAGTCGTACATTCTCGGCAAGGGTCCGGATGGCACGGCCAAAACTCCTCAGTGGGCGGCACAAATCACCGGAGTACCAGCCAAAAAAATCATTGAGCTGGCCCGTGAAATAGCCGGTACCAAGCCGTGTAATATCATGCAAGGCTGGGGACTCCAGCGCACCGCCAACGGCGAACAGGCCAGCCGGGCAATCTGCATGCTGGCGGTAATGACCGGCAATGTTGGCATTCCCGGCGGCGGAACGGGTGCCCGCGAGGGAAGCTACTCCATGCCGTTTGCCGTGTTCCCCACCTTAAGCAACCCGGTAACCACATCAATTCCCATGTTCCTGTGGACCGATGCGATCCATCGTCACAACGAAATGACCGCCCTGACTGACGGTATTCGCGGTGCAGATAAACTGACGCAGCCGATCAAATTTATCTGGAACTACGCCGGCAACTGCATCATCAACCAACACGCTGACACCAACCGCACCCACGCCATTTTGCAGGATGACCAGCTGTGCGAAATGATCGTGGTCATCGATAACCACATGACGCCAAGCGCCCGTTATGCCGATATTCTGCTGCCGGATTTGACCGCTGCCGAACAGCCTGACTTCGCTATCAATGGCTCCTGCGGCAACATGGGTTACACCATTTTCTGTGATACGGCGGTAGAGCCTCTGTACGAGTGTCGCTCGGTGTACGACATGTGCACGGAGGTGGCAAAACGACTTGGGGTAGAGCAGGCATTTACCGAAGGCCGTGATCAGGAGGCCTGGCTGCGTCATATCTATGCCGAGTCGCAGCAACTCAACCCGTTTCTGAAAGACCTGGATTTCGACACCTTCCGCCAGCAAGGCATCGTCAAGCAGCAGAATCCTGGTGAACCGATGGTTCAGTTCCGTACCTTCCGGGAGAACCCTGAGGCCAATCCGCTCGACACGCCATCCGGCAAAATCGAAATTTACTCTGAACGACTGGCCGCGATCGCTGACAGCTGGACCCTGGGTAAAGACGACGTTATTCGTCCATTACCAGAATATGTCAGCTCCTGGGAAGGTCATGAATCACCAGCGGCAGACAAATACCCGTTGCAAATGTTTGGCTTTCACTACAAGGCAAGAACTCACTCAACCTACGGCAATGTCGATGTGCTGCGCGAGACGAACCCGCAGGAAGTGCTGGTTAACCCCATCGACGCCAAGGCGCGCAGCATCAACGATGGCGACTTGCTGAAAATCTGGAATGACCGGGGTGAAATCCGGGTGGTTGCCAAAGTCACTCCACGCATTATGCCGGGGGTTATCGCCATGGGACAGGGAAGCTGGTATGCACCCGACAGAAAAGGCGTGGATCTCGGTGCCTGCATGAACACCCTGACCACTCAGCGCCCATCACCGCTGGCCAAGGGTAACCCACAGCACAGTAACCTGGTCGACATCGCCAAGGTATAAGGGGTAGTAAGCAATGGCTCAAAAAGCAGACAAACAACTGGGCTTTTACGTCGATACGGCGAAATGTACCGGCTGCAAAACTTGTCAATTGTCGTGTAAAGATGAGAATGACCTGAAGGTAGGCGTCAACTGGCGCAGGGTCTATGAGTACGCTGGTGGTAACTGGGTGCAACATCAGGACGGTACCTTCGACCAGAACGTGTTTACCTACTACACCTCCATCAGCTGTAACCACTGCGCCAAACCGGCCTGTGCCCAGGCCTGCCCCACCGGGGCCATGCACAAGCGGGCAAACGACGGCTTGGTGGTGGTCAACCAGGATGTCTGCATCGGTTGTCGTTACTGTGAGATGGCCTGCCCTTACGGTGCGCCGCAGTTTGATGCGCAGAAAAAGGTCATGACCAAGTGCGATGGCTGCTACGACCGGGTCGAGGCCGGGAAAATGCCCATCTGCATTGACTCCTGCCCACTGCGCGCCCTGGATTTTGGCCCCATCGAGGAGTTACGCGCCCGATATGGTAGCGAGGCCGATATTGCCCCGCTGCCTGATTCATCGCTGACCAGCCCGTCACTGGTGTTGAAAGCCAATCGCAATGCCAAGCCTTCCGGTGACCGTACCGGGCAGATTATCAACACACGGGAGGTATAACCATGCACGAGTTATCACTAGTTCTCTTTACGGTTCTGGCACAGAGTGCTGTTGGGCTGTTCATGGTGCTTGCCTGTCTGCTGATGTTTAATAAAGACAGTCGCCGTCAACAGGTGCTGAACCGATTATTGCCGGCTGTCCTGATCCTGCTGGGCATTTCTGCCGTTGCTGCCATAACCCACCTGGGTCAGCCGCTGCGGGCTGTTAATGTCATCTTTGGTCTGCAACACCTTTCGCCCCTGAGCATTGAGATCATCACCACGTCTCTTTTTGGTGGTGCTGCTTTCACTTACCTGCTTATGGTTCACTTTGGGCTGCTCAAACCGCTGCAGAAACTGGTACTGGCCAGTGCCATGGCCCTGGGTCTGGCGCTGCTGTGGGCTATTGCCAATGTTTACACGCTGGATACCGTCCCAACCTGGAACAGTGGCTGGACCACCTTCCAGTTTGTCATGACGGCATTTGTCGTTGGTATTCCAGCCGCTGCGCTGCTGTTGAGAATGCAGGCGGGCAATCTGGGTGGATTCCAGAAAAACGCTGACCGGGCACTGGCTACGGTCGGCTTCATCGTCCTGGGTCTGGTTATGGTGGGCTACCCGCTCTACCTCTTTTGGTTGGGTCAGATGGATCTGGCGCTCAACCCTCTGGCATTGCTGGACTACCACGGTGGTCTGATACTGGCACGGCTGGCCCTGCTGTATGCGGGTCTGGGCATCTGGGTGATTGGCGCGACCCGTGGCAATAACACCGCTACAGGTCTGGCGGCAGTCAGCACCGTTATGGTGCTGATCGCAGAGTTGTGTGGTCGTATTTTCTTTTATGATCTGCAAATGCCCATTATGTGAGCACTGCAACCCGGGCAGGTCGTATCAGCGGCCTGCCCTTACCTCCTGCAACCGAATCACCCGCTGATTACTGCTACCCCGCCAGGGCAGGGAGAGATCCCGCCTGTCCAGCTCAAAGCGCCCATCAATCAAAACATCAATGAACGGCAAGATAGCCTGTTGTTCAGTCGTGAGCGTCTCAAGGGTGTACCCCGTCCAAAGCCAGATATCCTTGTGCGGATAAACGCTTTTCACACGTTTGACCAGCTGCAGGATACCCGCCAGGTTACCGGGATAGAGCGGGTCACCACCGGACAGTGACAGACCATCGCGATGAATACGCTGATCACCCAGATCGGCGATAATGCGCTCCTCCATGGCCTGATCAAAAGGTAGCCCCTTGCTTGCGTCCCAGGTGCTGGCATTGTGGCAGCCGGGGCAAAAGTGCTCACAACCGCTGACAAATAGTGTGCAGCGGGTGCCTTCGCCGTTGACTACATCAATTGGGTAGTACTGGAGATAGTTCATGGGTCGGTCACAGATGCTTGACCCGGCGCACAACCTCTTCCTGCTTGCCGCGGATAAACGGCCGGCTGTTGGGCTGCCCCAGGTAACCACAGACACGACGAGTGACTGACATTTTATCCGAGTCCCGGTTCTTGCACTGCGGGCACTGGAAGCCACGGCTGGTAGCCTCAAACTCACCTTCGTAGCCGCAGCTGTAGCAGGAGTCGTTCGGGGTGTTGGTGCCATAGTACGGAACTTTGTCGTAGGTGTAGTCCCAGGCGTTTTCCAGTGCTTTCAGATTGTTGGTCATATTCGGGTATTCGCCGTAGCAGATAAAGCCACCACTGGCGTGGGCCGGGTAAACCTGCTCAAAGTCGACCTTGTCGTAAGGATTGACCTTCTTCTCCACATCCAGATGGAA
>JAQFVO010000562.1 GCA_027942505.1 Endozoicomonas sp.
AAAAATCCTGCCATTAGTCCGGTGAGGGTTGCCAGGCTGTTCTTTTCGTCATTGGTGCCGGCCACAGATGACAGCCCGTCATTTCAGTTGACTTTACCCGTGGCCGGACGCCTGCCCGATGTCATCGGCCTTGGCGCCCGGGCGGCCAGTCGTTTCCTCTGTGAGAACTCGTTTGCCGGTAAACTGGTGACTGTACTGGTCGGCTGTTGTTCATCTTTGCAGATGGCCGGTGCTGTGTCCGATACCATAGACATCCCTGATGCCGAAACGCTGGGTAAAATCGGGCATGACCCATCATTCCCACTAGATGGTCACTATCGACAAACCGGGGACATCAATGCCCGGTACCTTGAGCCTGTGGGTTCAGGCAAGCGGCCCTTTACGGGTAGCTTTGATGGCAATGGGCAGTACATTGACCATGTTTCCGAGTGCCTGTTCGGGCACCTTGGCGGGGACAGCACGGTCAGTAATCTGCATATCCGTAAGGCCAATATCAACTCTCTGGGTAAAGAACAGAATTTGGGGGTCATCGCGTGTACCATGACTGAGAACTCTCGCATCAGTCAGGCCCTGGTGGTGAATAGCTCTATTGCCGTCGACAGTGAGGGAATCTCTGCTGTGCAAGAACCTTTTGACATGAACGTTGCCATCGGTTCTGCACGCATGAACGGAAACGCGCGTATTGATCATCTTAATGTGATAGATGGCACTATCCATACCAGTGGCGATGTGGTTATTGTCGGTGCTGGTGCCGGCACAATGGAAGGCAATGCTATATTGGATCAGCTAAGAGTCATGTCCCTTGGGATTTCCACTAACGATAAAATCTCTTATGTCGGTATCGGTGCCGGGCGTGCCATGGGTGATTCTCTGGTTAATGGTACTACGGGAATAAACTGCACGTTGCACTCTTTATCCGATACGGTGTACGCCGCCACCGGCGTTGGTTCGGCGACAGATAACGCCCTCATCAAAAATACTCTGTCATTATCGAATGTTTATCTGGCCAACTCATTCAGCTTTCCCGAGTTGTTGCCTCCTCCATACTGTCCAAGTTCATATCTGGCCGCCGGTGCTGGTATAAGTGCAGGTCAGGCCCAGGTGCTTAACACCACGGCAATTAAGGATAGAATTTATGCAAAAACGCAAAGCGAATGCGGTGACGCTTGTGTCGGCATCGGTATTGGGCAGGCTGGCGAGCTGAGCTATGCCAAAAATACCGAGGCTGTCAGTTGTCACCTTGAGGCTTTAGAGAATGGCTGGAAGGATGTCAGTCGCCGGGTAGTGCCGGCATCCGAGAGAGCATCAGAGGGCTCAATGGCCTTTGATAATATTCTGGATTGTACAAAACTTGGGAAGGTGGCTGGTGGTAAAGCAGCCATTGACGGTGTGGTTCAGCTTGACCGTTGTGTGGCAAAACTTGAAGGTGGTATTTCCTGTGCCAACAGGCGCCATGGCACCGGAAAGGCTCATTACTTTCCCAATTCGCCGGATTGTGCGGATGTCTGTTGGTCAACGGTCAGCAATGTCAGCAGTGACGCTACCGGTATTCATTTTGATCGCTCTTGCCGGTATATAACTCCGGATGATTCTGGCCGATTGAAACCGTTATTTGCAGGTGCTTCCTGGTTAAGTTTCGTGTTTTGGTTTTCGCTGGGCTTATACCTCGACTACCGGCAGGGGAGGCCAGATGGTGGGTCTTTACCAGTGATTGACCGACTATTTCGCACATGTGAGTGGTATCTGGGGATTCCTCCACCACCTGTCCATCGGCGTGGTCCCGATTTAAATCGCCGGGGGGCTGTCCGAGAATAGCGACAGTCCAGGCTGTCCCGTTGGCAGTAAATTCGTCTACCCTCTTGCAGCCTCCTAATCACC
>JAQFVO010000585.1 GCA_027942505.1 Endozoicomonas sp.
CGTTCCGTCAAAAGGACCGTCACCAGCGTCTCATCAATACGAAATCGTCTTGAAAAGTCTTTGCTCAGTTGCTTAGGGCTGCTGGCTGCATATTGCTCTTTATGCGCGTAAACGAAAATAGGGCATCGCTCTTTGGGGTAACATACTACGTAATCTGTCCAGGGAAGTTTTTCCATAGCGGGAAGGCGGCTTGAGTTGGCAACTTCTTTGTGGCCGAGGATGTTGATGGGGGGTATTGGGGAGCAAGGATTTACAGGCTCGACGGATTGCAGTTCTCTGTCGCCGACACTGTGTGGACTATTTGAGTGCGTCAACCGGTTTATAAGTAATCGCAGGGTTTCACCATCTTTCGTCATCGATTCCTGATCCATGCCACAGGCATGAGTAAGCCAGTTCAGATAAAGGGGTTCACCACTGGCGGTGATCTGTTTGATGATATCTTCAAGCAATAGCTCACCCGATGAATTTCTCATCAGAAAGTTGTGAGCCTGCCTCGATTTAACAAGAATTTCAAAGCACTGGCTGAGCTTGTGGGGCAGCCATTGGGCGGCGATTTGCAGGGCAGACATACCGTACAGATTCTGTCGGTTAATGTCCAGGTCGGGACTTCGCAACAACACTCTCACGGCCCGGCTGTGGCGATTTAAGACAGCCAGGGTTAATGGCGTGTGGCCGCTGCCATCTGCCTTGTTGATGTCAATGGCCCTGATGTTGAGCAATAGTTCAATGCGGTGGGTATCACCCAGTTCAGCGGCCGACATTAATAAACTACCGCCGATCCTGACAAGGGGCGGGTAGTTGTGCCGTTCAAGAAAACTGAGCAAGAGTGACAGACACTGTTCGTTGCCTGATTTGCACGCAGCCCTGAGAGCCCTGACATTGTCCCGGTGCCAGTCAAAGAGCTGTTTGTGAGTCAATGGCGCTGAGGGCAACAGTGCTTCAATGCAACAAGGGTGGCAGTTTTCCACTGCATGCAGCAGGGCATTGTTACCACTACTGTCAGTGTGTTCAATAAGACCACCACTGCGGGCCAGCAGAATATTGATGCAATCCAGCTTGCCCCCCTGTGCAGCCAGCATCAGTGGTGTCATTCCGTTCTTCGCGCGCACATTGAGCAACACATTGGAGGACTTGCAAAGGTACTGTAGAAGAACAATGTTGTTGGCGACCACTGCGTGCAGTACGAAGGAGTGGTGGTTGAGTACGGTATTTAACAGCGTGTCGTAAAACCCACTCATAATGTTTTTTTCCTGAGTCGCAAGAGTATTGTTGTAGATATGTGACTTCATCTTTTTCAACGCGTCCACTCTCTCATTCAGACAGTCACTGACGAACAACACCTTCGAGTGTTTGTTGGGTTTGGACGACCAGGTTTTATCCACCAATGCGCTGAACACCGGCATAAGTACTGATTCCAGCAGCAGGTCCAAAGTCTGAGGTTGAACAATTCTGCAACCGGGCAAGTAGGACCAGGGCCAGAAGAGCCTTTCGCTCGAACCACGCAACGCCGGAAGAATAAAGTGGTAAGCAGCATCGCCCAAGGCATCTGTGAACGCTGAGTGCTGTTGGTATTTGTCCATCAAGATATTAACGAGTGTGGTGCGCACTTGCGGTGCACACTGGTTTAGCTGATCGTTTACTCTCTGGTTGCAGGCAAAGCTGATAATATCGTACGGATCATGGGTCAATCTGGCAGCCAGGCTGATCAGGTTGTAAATGGTCGCGTCAGGCCAGCTGGCCAGGTCCAGCTCGTTCAGGAAAGACAGTTTCATCGGTAGCGTTTCACCTGGTTGACCTGCGGCAACCCTTAGCTCGGCAAAAAAGAAAAAGTCGTCCAGATTATGTATTACCAGTTGCTTGTTGTCGGATTTTGGAATGATAGCCAGAGGTTGAGCTTCCCTGGTGCTTAGTTTGTCGGACAGCCAGGGCAGAATACGCTCAAGACAGCCTTCCAGCGTATAGGCACCGTTCTCTTTTAACTCAAAGATCACAGAGAGGCCGATATCTACTGGTGCAGCAAACAGCAGCTTGATTGGCTCCAAAACCTGCTGGCACAGTTGTTCGGTGTATTCATAAATAAGCTGATCAGCAGGGATATCCTGATTGAGCCAGTGTGGATTGCCACTCTCCTCGATGAAGCAGCGTATTTGCTGATAAAACTCACAAGCCAGACAAAACGTGATATTGCCTTTGGATACCACCAGTTGGATATAGGGGAAAAACTGCTGTATCAGCAGGTCAGGGAGATGGCGCCGGACCAGTGGATCCTTGACTTCGGGAATGCCAAACTGCTGGCAGGCAAGATTGTGCAGAGCGTTGTGGACATGGTTGCGATTGCCTCGGTGAACGTCCAGCGTCCTGTTCCGGATTTGCTCAATAATGAATTCCTCGATGCCCTGGTTAAACAGCTGTGCCCTGATAGTGAACAGCTTGTCGGTCAGTGTGCTGCTGAGCAGAGCCTGCAGGGCATCACACGAGATTTGCAGACGAGAACTGACCCCGGCCGAACACTGGTTAAAATCCTCCAGGCTGTCGGACAGAATTCGACAAACGGCCTCGCTGAAGGTGTATGCTGAAGCCCCTGACAGTTGTCCCACACGGTCCGCTGCGGTGGACAAGGTGGTAACGAATTGCCTCAGTCCGGAATAAATCAGGCTTGACGTGGTAGGCTTGCCGCCGTCCAGGAGTTCATGGTTCTTAAGCATGAATTGCTCAATGGTCGCTGAGTACTGCCTGGCCAGTGAACCGTTGGGTGAGGATTGAAAAAAAGAGCGAGTCAGCTTCTGCAGCTGACGGCAGTCGTCGATCAGGTTTTTCTTAAGTTCGCAGATGTTAGTCGGTGTTTTATCAATGGTTTCAATGGCTACACGACTCTCCAGAGCGGGTCTGTAGGCGCGAAAGAAGAGGCTGCTGTCAACCGGAGGACTTGTTGGTAACACGAGAGATACCCGGAATAATTTATCACGGTTGAGACCATTGTATAGGTCAAATAGTTCACCACGGGTGTCGGATCGGCGGCGTCAGAATTTTACTGCGCTGGAGGTTGTCGCAAAAAGCATAAAAGCCTTGCACCATAAAGAGCACCAAGAAGAGCTTTTCTTTTCCTTTGTGTACTTTGTGCCTTTGTGGTTCCCTTCTTTTCAGGGGCTTTTGCGACAGCCCGCTGAGAAAGATAACGGTACTCATCGTGCCAATGCGGCAAGGCACTTTACAGGAGTTTACGCATTTTAACTCGACTTTCTTCCAGCGTTTACGTATTTTGAGCCTATTTCACGACCGTGATAAGTGGATTTCATGAACCCCAATTACCTGGATTTTGAACAGCCTATTGCCGAACTGGAAGCTAAGATCGAAGAACTTCGGCTGGTCGGTTGTGATGCAGAGTTGAATATTACTGAAGAGATCGCCACGCTGCAGAAAAAATGCAGCAAGCTGACGGAGGACATTTTCAGCAAGTTGAGCTCCTGGCAGGTAGCCCAGCTGGCCAGGCACCCCAGACGCCCTTATACGCTGGATTACATTCAACACATCTTCAGCGAGTTTGATGAGCTGCACGGTGATCGTCAGTTTGCCGATGATGCTTCCATTGTCGGTGGAATAGCCAGGATCGATGGCCAGCCAGTGATGGTGATAGGCCATCAGAAAGGCCGGGAGATCGCTGAGAAAGTGCGACGCAATTTCGGCATGCCCAAACCGGAAGGGTACCGCAAAGCCTGTCGCCTGATGGAGATGGCAGAGCGTTTTAATATGCCCATCCTGACCTTCATTGATACGCCGGGCGCATACCCCGGTATCGGTGCCGAGGAGCGGGGGCAGAGCGAGGCCATTGCCTACAATCTGGCAGTGATGTCACGCCTGGCTGTGCCGATCATCTCCACCGTTATCGGTGAAGGAGGCTCTGGTGGTGCCTTGGCCATCGGCGTTTGTGACCACCTGGTGATGATGGGGTACTCCACCTATTCGGTCATCTCCCCGGAAGGCTGCGCTTCTATTCTCTGGAAAAAGGCCGAATTCGCTGCCACCGCAGCAGAGGCCATGGGGGTAACAGCTGATCGTCTGTTGGAGTTGGGGCTGGTGGATACTCTGGTGAGTGAGCCTTTGGGGGGCGCTCACCGCGACCCCAAGCTGGCAGCGGCCAGTTTGAAGAGCACGCTGGTGGATCAGCTGCAGCGACTGTCAGCACTGGATAAAGAGACGCTACTGGCAAACCGTTACCGCAAAATCAGGGATTTTGGTGCGCTTTGAGTACGGTACTCAGTGCTCAATGGCTGCTGGATCAGCTGGCGGAGCGTACTGATGTGCGCGTTTGCCCATTTACGGTGGCATTCAGCGGCGGAGTTGACTCTACCGTCTTGCTGCACTTGCTCGCCCAACTGCGGGATCAGGGTGTTGTCTCAACGGTTCGGGCGGTGCACGTTCATCACGGGATCAGCCGTTTTGCTGATCAATGGGTGGAACATTGTCAGTCGGTTTGTGAACGGTGGCAGATTCCCCTGACGGTCGACCGGGTCACTCTCAACAACAGCGGTTTTGGTCTGGAACAGACGGCGCGGGAGGCTCGCTACCGTGTCTTTGTTGCTGCCGTGCAAGATGGCAGTTGTCTGCTGCAAGGCCATCATCAGGACGATCAGGCTGAAACCGTGTTGCTCCGGCTGTTTCGGGGGACCGGGATTGCTGGTGTCGGCGGTATTCCGTCCCAGCGCTCGCTGGGCAATGGTCAGTTAGTCCGGCCGCTGCTGGCAGCCTCGCGAGCCTCAATTGAGGCCTATGCCACAAGCCATAAACTGAGTTTTATCGAAGACGACAGTAACAGCGATGAGCGGTTTTCCCGTAACTATCTGCGCCAGCGTCTGATCCCTGTGGTGGAGGCACGCTGGCCGGGTGCTTCAGCCAGGCTGGTGGCGTTTGCCAGTGAGGCCAGCGAACTGCACCAGCAGCTTGAGATTGACAGTCATCTGACGTCTTGTGTCGTCTTCCGTCGCGAGTGGCTATTGGATCAGCCTCTGCTTGATTGTGGAGTTTTGCTGCAACTTGATCACCACTGGCAGAGGCGGGTGATTCGGCAGTGGTTGAACAGGCAAGGCATCCTCTCTCCCTCCCGGGCAACGCTGGAGCGGATCATCCGTGAGGTGGTGGGCGCGCGCATTGATGCTGAGCCGCGACTCACCATTTGCCAACGTTACGCATTGACCCGCTTTGGCCAAATGCTGGTGGTGCTTGATGATCGTATCAAACTGTCTGCGTTTTCGCCCATGGAGTGGCACTGGCAGCATCAGCC
>JAQFVO010000603.1 GCA_027942505.1 Endozoicomonas sp.
TGCAAAAGCTCGAGCAACAGGGCATTAATATCCACCAGGTCAACCGCCAGAACGATAATGCCTTTACCCTGGTAGCCAGGCGGGGGAATCTGCCGTGGTGCCAGTGGCTGGCCGACAAAGGTATCAATATTCACCAGGTCAATCACCGGCACCACAACGCCGTCACACTCGCAGCACTGGCAGGTTCCCTGCCCCTGCTAGAGTGGCTTTGCGCTAAAGACGTCGATTGGCAGCAAATTCCCATGACCCCAATGCACGACAGTGAGCATCCCAATATCACCCACTCGGCCTATGGTTTTAATGCTGCCATTCTGGCCGCCAGCACTGGCCATTTTGCTGAGGCCCAATGGTTAATAAGACGGGGATTGAGTATTCGCCAGCGAGATTACTTCGGTCGCAACGCCATTATCCAGGCAGTGAGGTCAGGTCGGCTGGACGCTGTTCAGTGGTTTACCGCACAAGGCATCATCCCTGACAGTTTTCCTGCCGGCTATGGGGATGAGCTCAAAAACGCCGGGTGCAACGCCATGAGTCTGGCTGCCCACCTTGGCCATCTGCACATCTTACAGTGGCTCCATCAAAACGGTGGCTCACTTGACCCTCAGGCTGGCCCGCCTGGTGCAGTGCATCGCAGGAGAATCCCCCTGGCACTGGCAGTACGCCGCGGTAACCTGCCCATGACCCAGTGGCTCTGCCGGCAAGGCGCTGACATGAGTGATCTTGACGGCACAGGAGACAGCGCACTGAGTGTGATGGCGATCCGTAATGGACATCTGCATCTGTCGCAGTGGCTGGTCGGCCAGCGCGCTGAAGGTACTCCCGACGACGATGCCCTGATGCTGGCCGCAAAGGGTGGCCATCACGCGCTCGTCAGATGGCTCATTCGCCCGGAGCGTCTCAATGACCGACAAGCCAACAACCTGCTGCGCCGTGCACTGCGTAGTGGCCATCGATCCCTGGCGGTGTGGCTCTGCCTGAATGTGTGTAAGAACATCAATGGTGCTGACTACGATGACCACAATGCGCTGATGCTGGCAGCTGACCATGGCTTTTTATGGCTGACGCAGTGGCTGAGCGAGCATACACCGCGCATCAACAAGGCCTCTATGTGGGGCCGCACCGCCCTGATGCTGGCCGCCGCCAATGGCCACTTGCCAGTCGTTCAGTGGTTGTACCTGGAAAAAAACGCCAACCTGCACCAGAGAGCTTTTGACCACGCTGATGCCCTGCTGTTCGCGGTTATCGGGGGGCAAACTGACACAGCTATCTGGCTGATTGACCAGGGTATGGTGCTGGATTCCGATTTTTTCATAAAACATGCACCCAATGTTCGCTGGACCAACAACAGTAATATCGCTGGATTACTGCAATGTTTACTGCACCAGCAGCTTCCCCCCGGGTTTCTTTTCACGACCATGCTTCATGCTGCCCGCAAAGGCGACGTGCCTGCGCTCACCCGTTGCTTGTCCGCAAGGACCAGCGTACAGGATGACTATTTCGACGAGGAACGTTTTGCCGAAGCTGCTGGCAGCGGGTCACTAGCTGTGCTTGAGTACCTTTATCCCCACAGTAGCCGTGACGTTGATGAGGGAAAAATAGCCTGTGCTGCCGCAAAGCGTGGCAATTTACACGTCATCCAGTGGTTATGGACGCGCAGCAGGCTGAGCACTTTTGAACTGGATTGCTGCCTGTCAGCAGCCTCAGCCAACGATCATTTCCATGTTGTTAAATGGCTGCGCGGGCATGGAGCCAGTTTCGGACCAAAAAACAAATGGGGGTTCGGGGGGTTTGACAGTGCGGTGCACCATGGCAATATACCCATGCTGGAGTGGTTCTGCCAGCAGAGTGAAAATACTTACCGGATAAAAGAAAATTGTCAAAACGCTTTGTCACTGGCCATCCGAGATGACAAACCACAGGTCGCCATATGGCTGCTCCACCGTGGCTTTCGTTTAATAAAAAGAGATATTGATTGCGCCCATAACCTTCCGAGAGGGAGAGTACTGAGTATGATCTTCAAAATGACATCAAAGGTCGGGCGCGCCAAGCTCTTTCACTCTCTCAGCCCGGAACTGAAACTATGGCTTTTAGTCATCCTGGATCTCTATAGCTATTTCGATTTCGTTAATAAGGACCGTCCGAGTGAGGCGGAAGTAGACGCCCGCTTTGCCCGGTTCAATGGATGCAATGACGAGACGCTGGAACATAAGTGCCTGATCGCATTAACCAAGGTCATTAAGCAGCGATCCGGCACTTTTGAGGCAGGCCTTAAGGCCATTGATAGTCTGCCAATCTCTTCTGGTTGCAAATTTGACCTGCGGGAACTGTTCTGCATTAGTCCCAAATAATAATCTTCCCTGGTCTTCGGGAACGCTACCCGCTTCCCGCTTCCCGCAAAAGCGCAAACGGTTGGGTCTTTGCGGGCGGCGGGTAGCGGGTAGCGTCCTGAAATGTGGCAATTAATTAAAGACAACTCCCAAGTGGCAGACAGATCGTGACCTCAAGCCCCGGGTTGGCGTTTTGGGCAACAATGGTACCATTGTGCTGCGTCACCGCCGTGCTGGCGATGGCCATCCCCAGACCGGTGCCGTTATTCTCATTACCGCGAGTTTCATCAACCCGGAAAAACGGCTCAAACAGATCGGTCAACGCATCTTCTGGTACCCCCGGCCCATAGTCTCGAATGTGAATCACAGCGGTGTTATGGTCCCGGTGCAAACTGACCTCTACTGCCGTCCCTTCAGGAGTAAAACGAATACCGTTACGAATGATATTCTCGACGCCACTGGCCAAAAACTCCGGCACTGCTTCCAGTTCGATCTGCTCCCGCACCGTTGTGTTGAACACCACCGCCCTGCCCCGCGCTCTAGCTTCAAAGTTGCCGTCGTCCACCAGCTTTTTCAGCATATTTTCCAGTACCACTGTCTCCCACGGCATATTAGTCGCACTATGTTGCATGCGGGAGAATTTGATGATCTGGCTAATAAGTTGATCAAGGCGGCCAATTTCCCGTTCAATGCGATCGTGTTCGACCAGGGCATCGGGTATTTTGCGCCGGGCCAATGCCAGAGAGATCTGTAATCGGGTCAACGGGGAGCGTAACTCGTGGGAGACATCGCGCAACAGGCGCTCTTTAGCCAGCATCAGTGAACCGACCTGCTCAGCCATATGGTCAAAGTCCCGGGCCAACTCACCCAGCTCATCCCGACGCCGGGTCACTTTGCTATCCACCCTGACGTCCAGATGACCATGGGCCAGTTTGCGCGATGCCCGTTGCAGGTTACGCACCGGCCCTACCAGGTATTGCGCCAGCAAGACGCTGAGCAGGAAGCTGACGCCCAGGGCCAGAATCACCAGGGGCCAATGACTGACTAAAATGTGCTGCACTCGCCAGTGCACCAGCACCGGTATCTCCTTGGTCAGGTAGAGTTCAAAAGGCTCACCGTTCAGAGTCACAGGCTCCGGCCCGACCACCACCACACCACGCTGGAATGAGATGGTCGGGCTGGTGCGCTCGCGCGTGGCATGGTAGGCAGTGATAAGCTCCTCAGTAATGATGGCACTGCCAAGAATATTGCCCTGTGGGTCAAACAGGAAATAACCGCTGCCGGGAAAGTGAGGAATGGGCAGGTGAGCAGATTGCCGGGTGATAAACTCCATTTTGCGCGCCGCCACCTGCAACTCACGAATCAGCGCCCGACGCTCCGAGAGAAACTCCGATGGATCAACCGTCACGGCAAAGGCCAGAAACAGCGTCACCAACATGGCAATCATGGTCAGCCAGAACCAGAGAAAAATCTTCCAGATAATGCTGTGCCGGGGCCAGAACATCTGGCGAGGTATTGTTAAACGCACACGCATCAACCTGGCAAAATGTAAAAATAGCCTGAACCGCGCACCGTCTTGATACGCTGACTGCCATCAGGACGGGCACCAATCTTTTTGCGCACGTTACTCACGTGCATATCAATGGCACGATCGTAGAGCGTCAGGTTGCGATTGAGGGCGATCTGGGTCAGCTCATCTCTGGAGATCAGCTCTCCGGCCCGTTCAATCAGCGATTTCAGCACCAGGAACTCAGTGGCCGTCAACTCCAGCGGTTCACCGGCAATGGTGGCTTCCCGGTTGGCCAGATTGAGGGCGATATCATCAATCTGCAAGGTGCGAATCCCACCCTTGGCCAGTACTGGCGTTTTGCCGCGCCGTAGAATGGCCTTGATCCTGGCCACCAGCTCACGATGGTTATAGGGTTTGGGCAGGTAGTCATCAGCACCGATTTCCAGACCAATAATCCGGTCTACGTCATCGCCACGGGCCGTCAACATGAGTACCGGAATATTCGAACGTTGACGTATTTGTCTGAGCGCCTCAAAACCATTGAGTTTTGGCAGGGTCACATCCAGCAACACCATGTCATGATTGCCCGACAAGGCCGCTTTAACCCCCGATTCACCGTCGTGTACTGCAACCACACTAAAGCCTTCTGTTGCCAGGTATTCCACCAGCAGTTCACACAACTCAATATCATCATCAATCAGCAACAGTCTGGTGTTATTTTTGCCGGTTGTAGTCATAGTAAAATTGCTCCATAAAATATCTGCACTCGTCCGGCTTGCTTCGATTGCACAAAAAGCTGTCCTCAAATAACTTTTCCAGTGGTTACGGGGAGGCTAATGTTACAGTCTGCAAAGTGGCCACTAACTATCAACCGTCGTTCAGCTCACGTTGCAAAAAGCTCCCTAACCTGTCAAACAATCACGGCTTGGCTATAATCAGGTGCACGGTTTATTGGTGTAAATAGCGTTGATGGAAAATAGACGACATTTTATATCTATTACCTGTCTGTGCCTTTATCAACTAGCTCGGCAGAACAATCCCGTCAAACGCTGCGCAGGGCATGATATCATCCATTGGTTTGACTGAGGCGATTTTTGTTCAAAAACGATTTTTGCCGGCGGGTGCAAGTTTCCCATGCCAGTTCCAACCTGCCTCAGCTGCCACAAAAGGCATAAAGCGAGTAAAAGCACCGTAAAATTTCTACCCTTACCCAATCTTAAGTGGTAAAAAACGGTTACTTCTGCTCCCTGGTATGGCGCTGTGCAGGCCGGGCCCATATCACGGTAAGAATTGCTACCTTGTTTGTTTACCCAGCATCTGGCGCACATTTTCTGGGGCAGGCGGTACCAGGATGAATACTTACAAGGCAGACAAAAAATCATTTATTTTTGTTATTCATGCTTTTCGAGTACCTCTATCGATCGATACTCGTAACGGAGCTTTCAATGATTTCGACTCTATTTCGTGGTGGCTGGTTGCCAATCAGTGTGCTGGCCACCTCAGCACTGATACTGACCGGCTGCTCTGAGGAAAAAAGCCAGCACAGGCAGACGCCTCCGCCTGCGGTGTCAGCATTCAGCGTGACCGATCAGAAGGTTGGTGACTACTACGAATACGTTGGCCGCTCAGAAGCGATCAATTCGGTAGATATCCAGGCTCGTGTTGAGGGCTTTCTGGTCAAGCGCAACTTCACTGAAGGCGGCACGGTTGATAAAGGTCAGTTGCTTTACGAAATCGACCGCGCCCCCTTTGAAGCGGCCCTGAAAGGCGCTAAGGCACAGCTGACCAGCAGCCAGGCAAGCCTGATCAACGCCCGTAAAAATCTGTCCCGTACTCAGGACCTGATCAAGCGCGGCGCCATCAGCCAGTCTGACTACGACAACCAGGTCAGCTCCGAAGCCCAGGCGGCGGCAGCCGTCCAGTTGGCCCAGGCAAACCTCGAAACGGCCCAACTGAATCTTGGCTACACCCGCATTTACGCCCCCTTCAGAGGTGAAATCGGCAAATCCAAATTCAGTGTCGGCAACCTGATCAACCCAACCAGCGGCACTCTGGCGACGCTGACCAGCATGGACCCGATCTACGTCACCTTCCAGGTGGATGAACGACAGTTGATCAGCCACCTGATCAAAAATCCGAAAGCCCGCTCAGGCGCCAGTCAGGTGCCGATCGAGTCCGCCCTGGAAGAGAAAGGTGCCTTTACCCTCTCCCTGAAACTGCCCAACGGTCAGGAGTACAACCAGCCCGGCACCTTCAGCTTTGCCGACACCCAGGTTAATGAGACCATGGGCACGCTGACCCTGCGTGCCACATTCCCCAACCCGGAGGGCATCATCCTGCCTGGCCTCTACGTGACTGTGCAGGCAGAAAGTACCGCCAAAACCCCACTGCCACTGATTCCCCAGAGTTCAGTCCAGCAGGATCAGGGTGGCCACTTTGTCCTGGTGATCAAGCCTGACAACACGGTGGAAAGCCGTCATGTGGAACTGGGGCGGCGCATCAATGCCATGTGGGCAGTGAAATCCGGCCTGAAACCTGGCGAACAGATCATCGTCCAGGGTCTGCAAAAAGTGCGTGTGGGCGGCAAGGTCAATCCAACACTGGTTGCGGTAAACCCCACCACCGGCACCATCAGTGCCTTGACCAAGCCAGAAGCCACCACCGGACAGGAGCAGGGCCACTGAGATGATCAGCCAGTTTTTTATTAACCGGCCCAAGTTCGCGTTCGTTATCTCGATCGTGATCACACTGGTGGGCCTTATCGCGCTGTCGACTCTGCCGGTGAGTATGTTCCCGGAGATTACGCCACCCCAGATCACCATTTCTGCTTCGTATCCCGGTGCCGATGCCGAAACGCTGGAAACGTCTGTCATGCGCCCCATTGAGGAGCAGGTCAACGGCGTCGAAGGCATGATCTATATGGACTCCACTGCCTCCAATAGCGGCAGCGTCTCGATCACCGTCACCTTCGAGTCCGGGATTGACCAGGACATCGCCATGGTGAACGTGCAGAACCGGGTGTCTGCCGCTGAACCGAGCCTGCCGCAACAGGTACGCCGCCTGGGCATTAATGTACGCAAACAGTCGTCCAACATGCTGATGGGGATCAACCTGATCTCACCGGATAGCACCTTTGATGAGATCTACCTCAGTAACTACGCCAGCAACTATCTGATCGATCCGATGACCCGGATCAACGGGGTAGCCAAAGCTGAGGTGATGGGCGCGATGACCTACAGCATGCGCATCTGGCTCGACCCGACCCGCATGGCATCGCTGGGGGTCACCACCAGCGATATCAACAACGCGATTAATGAGCAAAATGCCATTGTTGCCGCCGGTCAGCTGGGGCAGGCACCCAACCTGCCGGATCAGCAGTTCACCTATACCATACGCACCCGCGGTCAGCTGGACTCGACAGACGCGTTTGGCAATATTATTGTCCGTGCCAATGCCGACGGCTCGTTTATCCGCATCAAAGATGTCGCCCGGGTTGAACTCGGCTCGCAAAACTATGGCGGTGTGGCCAAGCTGGACAACAGTGACACCTCTTTCCTGGTTGTCTATCAGCAGCCGGACGCCAACGCCATGGACGTGGCCAGGGATGTCAAGGCCATGATGGCCGAGCTGGAGAAGAACTTCCCCCGGGGCATGGAATACACCATCAAGTTTGATACCACTGACTTTATTTCCGAGTCCATCAATGAGGTGGTGAAAACCCTGTTTGAGGCAGTACTGCTGGTTATTCTGGTGGTCTTCCTGTTCTTGCAGAACTGGCGGGCAACACTGATTCCGTCCATCGCCATCCCAGTCTCCCTGATCGGTACCTTTGCGGTCATGAAAATGCTGGGTTTCTCCATCAACACCATCAGTCTGTTTGGCCTGGTACTGGCCATCGGTGTGGTGGTGGATGACGCCATTGTTGTTATTGAGAACGTCGAGCGTCTGATCACCACCGAAGGGCTGTCGCCCAAGGAGGCGACCAGCAAAGCCATGTCCGAGGTGTCCGGGGCCATTGTCGCCACCACCCTGGTACTGCTGGCCGTGTTTATCCCCGTCGCCTTTATGCCCGGCATTACCGGCGGGCTTTATACCCAGTTTGCGGTCACTATCTCGGTGGCGGTGGTCATCTCCTCCATCAACGCCCTGACGCTCAGTCCGGCGCTGTGCGTGGTGCTGCTGAAAAAGGAGAGCGTCGGCCAGATTGCCTGGCTAAGACCGGTGGATATGTTTATCAAAAAACTGACCGGCGGCTATGAAGGCTGGGTAAAAGCCCTGCTGCGCCGGTCTGTCATCGCCATCGGCCTGCTGGTAGCGATGCTCTGCGGCACAGGTTATCTGTTCACCACCACACCCGGTGGTTTCGTACCGAATGAAGACCAGGGCTTCTTTGCCGTCAACATTCAGCTGCCCGATGCCGCCTCCCTCAACCGCACCTCGGCACTGATGACGGAAATCACCGACCTTATCCGCACCGAAGAGGGTGTTGAAAGTGTGATTACCGTGTCCGGATTCAGTATCTTCAGCGGCGCCAGCAGCAATGCGGCCATGGCCATTGTAGTACTCAACCCCTGGTCAGAACGGGTAACGCCCCAATTACACCAGGATGAGATATTGCGGCGCACCCAGGCAAAACTGTGGAGTGTACAGGAAGCCCAGATCATGGCCTTTGCTTTCCCGCCCATCCCGGGTCTGGGCAGCTCCGGCGGTTTTGACTTCCGCCTGCAAGACACCATGGGACGCTCTCCACAGGAACTGGCCCAGGTCCTGAACGGCCTGATCTTTCAAGCCAACCAGCAGCCCGAGCTGAGTCAGGTATTTGCCACCTGGCAGGCCAATGTTCCCCAGTACTACCTGGATGTGGATCGGAACAAGGTTCAGGCTCAGGATGTGTTACTGAGCGATATTTTCAGCACCTTGCAGACACAGCTGGGCTCGCTCTATGTCAACGACTTCAACCTGCTGGGCCAGAACTACCAGGTCAACCTGCAGGCAGAGAGCCAGGACCGGACCGGACCTGCGGATCTGAGCAAGTTCTACGTGCGCAACAGCCAGCAGGAAATGGTCCCCCTGAACTCCATGGCAACCCTGACACCGGTGCTTGGCCCAAGCAGTATTGGCCACTACAACCTGTATCAGTCGGCCAATATCAGTGGTCAGGCCGCACCGGGCTTCAGCTCCGGTGACGCCATTGCCGCCATGGACCGTCTGGGTGGTAATCTGCCCACCGGCTACACCTACTCCTGGTCCGGGCAGTCACTACAAGAGATCGAGGCAGGCAACCTGGCCCCGATACTGTTCTCCTTGTGTTTCCTGTTTGCTTACCTGTTCCTGGTAGCGCAGTACGAAAGCTGGAGTATGCCGCTGGCGATTATCAGTGCCGTGCCGATTGCCGCCTTCGGCGCCATGACGGGCATCAATGTTATGCGTCAGTTTAACCCGATACTGGCCAACGACATTTACGCCCAGATCGGGATGGTGCTATTGATCGGTATTGCGGCGAAAACAGCGATTCTGATTGTCGAGTTCGCCATGGATCAGCGTCGTGCCGGCCAGAGCATTTTCGATGCTGCCATCACTGCCGCTGGTCTGCGTTTTCGTGCAGTGCTGATGACCGCGCTGTCATTTATTCTCGGCGTCATGCCGCTGGTGATCGCCACCGGGGCCGGCGCTGCCAGCCGCCAGATCATCGGTATCACCGTAGTATCTGGCATGATGGCCGCGACATTCTTCGGCACCTTGATGATTCCTGTGTTCTATTTGCTGCTGCAACGCCTGCGTGAATACTTTGACCCGGCCAAGGCAAATAGCTGACTGTCCTATCACTGACTAACCAGGCCTCCTGTTCGGAGGCCTTTTTTTTGCTGCTGATTCACCGCGCAAATTGTACCCGGTGAACCAGGCTGGTAGACATTAAGCGTCTACTCCCCGCTTTGGGAAGTAAAAGATGGAACCACGAAGGACACGAAGAGCACGAAGGAGAAGAAAATCTCTTCTTTGTGCTCTTCGTGTCCTTCGTGGTTCCATCCGAAAGCCGTTGATAAAGGAAAAAAGGACACCCATTTTTCCAGTTGATAATTTTTTTAGTCCAGTAAAGCTTTAAAACAGCCCTTATTTGCACTTCCTGGTACTTTGATCAGTCGTTAAATGAGTGCGATTGTGAAAATAAATTACCTTCAAAACAACATAGCCAAAGTGATGACTGCCGGTGTCGAATTTCCCGGGAGGCTGTCCGAGGATAGCGCCCGTAGCGAAGATTGCGAGAAATTGAGGGTGAACATTTCTGTTTCTGAGGAGAATAGCGGGACTATTTGATGAAGAAGCAGGAATTTTTAGACCAATTTATCGCAACTGAGTAGGACAGCCTATTCCCGGACAGCCTCC
>JAQFVO010000607.1 GCA_027942505.1 Endozoicomonas sp.
GCTGTTGACCACCTGCTCCTGATCGATTGTCCCACCTAAGGCATTGACAACAAACTGACCAATACCATCGGACTGTATCAAGTCGTTGAGATCAACACTGTCGGGGTCGAGGTAATTTGCCAGACCAGCCACCGTCAAGGTTTTCTGCCAAACATCCCAGTTACCACCGGAATTACTGCTCCAGGCCACCTCAACGGAGCCGTCGGCCAGCTGAGTGATTGCCGGTTGCACCTGGTCACCACCCGTGATGGTGTTGATCAGCATTGAGTCACCTTTGGCAGTCCCATCGTTACCGAACAGGCGGGCATAAATACCGTCCTCGTCAGCATCGGCGGCCACAAACGAAACAATAAAGCCATCGCCAAGTGCCGTTAGCTGTAGATTGGTTTCGGCCGTCACACCACTGTCACCGGCATTGACGGCAATGGCACCGCCAAGCCTGGTGGCATCACTATTCCAGCGCTGGATGTACCAGGTTCCGCCACTTTTATAACTGGTAACAAGCGTACCATCACTGAGCTGTATCACCTTGGTGTTATTATCGCTGCTATCTCCACCACTGGGCCCGGAACCGCCAAAAGAGACCCGGCCAGAGGCACTATAGCCATTGGCCGAGTAGGTTTCCAAGCGGGCGCCGTTCGTGCTGTTTGGAGAATCACGCCAAGTTACGGCAAAACCACCGTTATCAAGGGCTGTGAAATCCGGGCTAGCTTTTATCAGGGTTACGGCGTAGCGATTGCCGTCCAGAACATTAATTTCCGAAGCGTGTTCATTCTCCCCTGCGTAGTTCAGATCGTCGGTCAGGGCAGTGCCATCAGCACTGAAGAAGCGCACCTTGTCTTTGACTGAGGAGCCGCTTTCGTGGTATGACCAGCTGACGGCGAATTTGCCATTATCGAGGACCGCCACACTGGGCGACTTGTTTTGTATGGACGAACTGCCAAGAGAATTATTGACCTGAAACTCCTGGCCATCAGGATTGCCCTCAGCGTCATAGAACTGGGCCATCACATTCAAATTGTCCTGGTTCCAGACAACGATGTGACCACCGTCAGGCAAGGCCGACAAGACAGGTTCGGTCCGATCTCCGTTGGAGGTAATTTGGACTTTCTGTTCCATCTCAAAGCCCGGTGAATCGTGAACCGGACCAACAATCAAATTACCATCACTGATCAACGTGTTGATGATATCCGCATCAGTATTGCCCAACCCCGACAGATCCACTCCTTCAAGCTTCACTTCCTGGAGAATATCGCCACCGGACCGGGAACGAATCATGATGGTGCTGTCACCGTTGGTAAAACTGAAACTTACGTAGTGATCGATCCCATCCTGTTCCTCACGAACCAGCATATCGCTCAGGTCAAGCGCATCTCCCCCGGCACCGACCCGGAAATCCCTGATGATGTCTTTTGCAGGGTTGGCAGCGGTGCCCAGGTCATCCGTGCGCCAGATAAAGACATCCGCACCGTCACCACCAATCAGGATGTTATTACTTCCGGAAATGTTGGTGTCATGGATAGAATCAGCCGCATCCGTACCTCGTGTTATCCAGTCAACATTGGAAGGCGTGAGATGATTGCCTGCCGAACCACTATCCTGTGTATCACCATCGAGCAT
>JAQFVO010000622.1 GCA_027942505.1 Endozoicomonas sp.
TGGCGCGCTCGGGAGGATTCGAACCTCCGACCGCCTGGTTCGTAGCCAGGTACTCTATCCAGCTGAGCTACGAGCGCGTCTCTTCAACGAGAGCGAATAATACTGTAATTCCAGCCAGAGTCAACAACTATTACACGGAATAATACGTTTAATAGTCTTTATCATATAAAAAGCAGTTTCTTTTTCACGTTATCAAAGGCTTCAGAAACATCGCTAACCATGGCCCGAAGCTCAGACACATCCTTCTCATATTGCTGGAGGATCATGTAACTCATCTCTTCATGAGAAACAAATAATGAACTACTTTGTTGACCAGTATCGACCACAAATACTCGAGTGTACGGACACACTTTATGGCTGAATGCGTCATCGTCGTCACCGACCGAATCACTTTCCTGCGCGGGATTGAAGAGAAAGAACATTTGAGTTTTCCTCTCACACCCCTCAGCATCCTCGACTCGCACCATGGCACCACCTGAATAGCTACGAAAAGCGCAGTCTGGCCGGTGCAAATTCTGCTCAAACAAAAAAGCTTCAGCACCACTTTCAACGTTCTCTGCGCTCTGCTTCTCCATCAGGTAGTCAGACACCCGCTTGCCATCAAAAGACGTTTTGCAGTGGCAAAACGAGCAGAAAACTGATTCGTCCTGCACTGATGGAACGTCTACTTTCCCACAGTCTCGCGTTCTTGGCGGATGTAAACCAGAATAGAAGATGCCCTCATAAACGTAACGCTTGAGCTGACTGGGATGATCCAGTAATAGACGACACAACTCTGACTCGTCACGGTGGCTTTCAAAAGTCCTTTGTCGGTCATCAGTCGAGTTGGGCAGGGAACTAAGTGCAGGACAGTTGTGGGCATTGTGTTTGTAAGCTGTGGCAAACCCTAAGCCGATAACTTCCGCCTGGTGGACAAATGTATTGACCCGCGAGGTCGCCCGGAGTTGGCTTTGCACCATCCATATGCCTCTTTCTCTGAGCTTGAGGACAAGATTATTAAATTTTACCGGAAATTCCAGACTGTCTTTGATGACGTAGATTCGCTCACCGGCCCTCAATGGCGTGATGACATAACCATCTCTTCTTGTGCAGGAAGTAAGAATGAAGGCAGCGGTATCTTTTGCCAAGGTTCCCATAAGATACTGAGCTTTGTCACGCCGATGCGGCTTATTCAGGACTACAGCTCCAGAGCCTGACGCGTGCTCCATATCAACACTGCCAGAGCAAAACTCCCTTGATCCAGACCCAAAAAATAAATGGGAGGGCTGTGGTACACACCGAACAATCATATTGCGAGCAACTCCGGTTCAACAGATTAAGGCTTCACCTTGCTTTGGGATTAGTCATTGCGACGACTTATTAGTCTGAATACACCAGCTATAGTTCAATCATTACCACAAAATCTGCCTGCCCTCTGCCGCCCACAATTGCAGACAAAAGAAAATCATCCAATCCACAACACAGCAGTTGACAAAGGCATCGGTCATAAATAATATGCACACCGTTCCCCGCCGGTATAGCTCAGTTGGTAGAGCATCTGACTTGTAATCAGAGGGTCCCGAGTTCGACTCTTGGTGCC
>JAQFVO010000628.1 GCA_027942505.1 Endozoicomonas sp.
TGGCGCGCTCGGGAGGATTCGAACCTCCGACCGCCTGGTTCGTAGCCAGGTACTCTATCCAGCTGAGCTACGAGCGCATCATTTCAACGAGAGCGCATGATACTGCAATTCCAGCTGGAGTCAACAACTATCACACAGCCCGATAGGCTTGACGGTCTTCACAGGGTACGCATTATCTCTTTTATGTTACCCATGGCTTTAGAAGCAACGTTGAACTCCTCCCGAAGCTGAGCCACATCCTTTTCATATTGCAGACGAATAATGTCGTCCATTTCTTCATGGGAAATAAACAATGGATTAACTGATTGACCGGTATCAACCACAAACACCCGAGCATACGAGCACACTTTATAGCGAAATGCCTCATCGACCGACTCACTTTCCTGCGCCGGGTTATAGAGAAAGAACATTTGGGTTTTCGCGTTGCACCCTTCTGCATCTTTGACTTGCACCAGAGTATCATCTGGATAGTTACGGAAAAAGCAGTCTTTCTGATGCAATTCCTGATTGAGCAGAAAAGCTTCAGCACTGCTTTCGCCTCCGTCTGTGCTCTGCCCCTGCGTTAGACAGTCAGACACCTGCTTGCTGTCAAAACACGTTTTACGGTGACAAAACGAGCAGAAAACCGACTCTTCCCTTACCAACGGAACGTCTGATTCCTCCCATTCTCGTGTTTTTGCCGGATGCAAACCGGAATAGAAGATGCCCTCGGCAACATAGCGTCTGATTTGCCCGGGGTGGTCGAGTAAAAGACGGCACAAGTCCGACTCGTTACGGTGGCTCTCGAAGGTTCTGTGCCGGTCTTCACTGGAGTTGGGGAGAGAATTAAGGGCAGGACAGTTGTGAGCATTAACCTTGTAGACTCTGGAGAAATCCTGGCGGAAGATTTCCTCCTGCTGACAAAAAGTATTCACCCGCGAGTTTGCCCGACGCTGGCTTTGCACCACCCATATTCCCCGTTCCCTGAGCTTGATGACAAGGTTAGTGAGTTTTTTCGGGAATTCCGGGCTGTCTCTGATGACGTAGATTCGCTCACCATTTCTCAATGGCGATACGTCATAAGCTTCAGTTCTCATGCAGGAGCAGGAGGTCAAAAAAAACGCTGCAGTATCTTTTGCCAGGGTTCCCGTTACATGCTCACCTTTGTTGCGCCGAAAAGGTGTAATCAGGGTCACAGTTTCCTGTTTATGCCTACTCTCAGTACAGGGATTATCAAGACACACCTCCTTTGGTAGGGGGCCATATAATTTATGGGCAGGTTGCGGTACACACTGAACAATCATATTGCGCGTCACTCCGGCTCGAGAAGGTATGGCTTCGCTCTACTGGCGAACTCAACAAAGCTAACGTCACTTAGTCCGAGTTAAGTACCAATAGTTCAATCGTGAGCACGAAAACTGGCCAGCCTTCCCCGTCGACCTGCAGACGAGGCCAGCAAGAAAGTTAACCAATCCAGAGCACAGATGTTGACAAACGCATCGGGCATAAATAATATGCACAGCGTTCCCCGCCGGTATAGCTCAGTTGGTAGAGCATCTGACTTGTAATCAGAGGGTCCCGAGTTCGACTCTTGGTGCC
>JAQFVO010000650.1 GCA_027942505.1 Endozoicomonas sp.
TACCCCCATACCGATCCAGTCAAACAGGCTGGTACCCTCAGATACGCTACTGTCTGGAGCTGTACACTGTATTGCTGTCCTGAGCTGCTGTTTTTGTTGTTCGCTGAGCGGTTTCATGTCAATGCCAGAACATTGTGCAGTATGGCGCTGCTCCATAGACTCAAGTATTGATAGCAGGGGTTGGTCACAGGGATAAGAGAGCTGTTGCACCGGGTGTGACTCACACTGTTGCTGAGTACGCTGAAGATTGGCCATTTTATGATTATGATTCTGACGGGCCTGATTCAGGGCCGAATTTCTTTCAGGCTCAAATGCACAGTACAAAAGTGTATTTTGCAGGTTGTAGAGAATGTTCTCTAAAGACCGGTACTCACGATGTTGAGCCCGAACGTGGTCGCTCCAGGCCAAATTTATCTCGGTAAGACGATGGGATAAACGCTCAGGCGAGCGATTGAACTCAAGGATATCCGGGTGATGCAGTGCCTTTGTGACTAACTCAGTTTCAGCGTGCTGATTTCTCAATGCAGATACTGTGCCCAGTAGTTCCTGGTCTTCCGGGGAACGCTTACGGCTTTCAGACCCGGCAATTAGTTTGTTTATCTTTTTCTGCAATTTGTCGGGGGCGAGCAGATCTGTGTTCCTGAGTTCTCTAAGCGTATTGCGGGTTTCAACCCACTGATCATGAGTGGACGCTATCTCAAGACCGGATTTCCACTGGCAGTGCTGTTTTTGCAAGCAGTGGAATCTCTCTTGCAGGGCGATAATTTCGGCGGTAATTTTGTCCTCATTTTGCCGTGGGCTGTACTCCCCGGGTGTGCCCAGGGCAAACTGTTCAAGTCTGTCTATGCCTGCTTTGCTGGCGTTGTCCTCAGAAATAAGACAGTCGTCGTTGATTTCATTGACCCAGGCGCCAATCTGTAGCACAAGTGCCTTAAGTTGATCATACAGGTAATTGTCAGATGACAGAGTGTTACCGTCGATTTGATCAGACATGGCCAGGTCAGAATCAACACTCAACGTCTCTGAAGATGCCGGTGTTGTATCATTGGCTTGCTCTTCAGGAAGGAATTGCCGACAAAGTCGGGAAGCCGATTGAATCAGGCGTTCGAGTTCATCGCCAAGGTTTTCCTGATAGGTGGGGCTGTTATGATTCTCTAATATATCCCACTGCTGATTCAGGATTGCCAGCTCCTGCCTTTCGTTCATTCTTTCTTCTATTGCCAGACTCATCCGGTGGATCAGGTTCGGGTAGGTGTCAGAACGCTGGTTCGATGGTCGCATGGACTCCAGGAGAGAGTCCATGATCTGTTGGTAGCTACAGTCGGCATTACATCGCTTGAAAGCGGTTTTTACCGACTGTCGGATTCTTCTCCCCAGTAATCCGTCAGGCTGGCTCCAATCGTTCCTGACAAGACCAGCCATATTCTGCTTTATCTTCCTGGTTCTGCTGGTACCGTGGTGATTATAATCGTCATCACCAAACCGGAGGTGTTCACTTCTTGAGTTGATGATGTGCAGTATTTTGATAAGACGCTTGAACGGCTTGTGCAATGGGTGTAACTCAGCGAATAACTGAAAGGCGCAGAGCTCAATCAGCAGCTTGCGGTCACGATTGCATGGCTGTTCAGGGAGTTCTGTTGCCAGCTGTTGTAACGCAGTGCGTAATAGTTGATTCGATAGTCGCTCCTGAATGGCGGTGATGAGTGTCCTGATGTTAAGCCCCGGCTTTCCCATTGACGCTGATAATGCCAACAGTGACCTGATAACATCCATGGTCTGCTGTTCTTCAAGGGTGTCTTCTCTGGCAGCCTGCTGAATAACCGGCAATAGTGTGTTTTTGCACACCAGGTATATAGAAGTCAATCGACTTTTATTTTGCGTGTCCTTAAACAGAAAGGTGATTGGTACCTCCATACCTATCCAGTCAACCGGTCTGGTCAGATCGGTTGATCGAGGCGTTAGCACGAAGTCCTCCCGTAGTTTTTTCTCGTCGCACCAGGCTCGTTGTCCCGTCCGATCCCCAGAGGTTCTCTCTACTCTTTCACAAGGAAGTCGAAAATGTTTATCCTTCGGCAGTATCAGTCCATGGGGGTCAAGAGTCAGGGCATGATTGCTGGTTAGCAGGTGGTCGGGAATGCTGAGATAGTGCTGCGCTGAAATGGTGTTGTTGATAGGGCGCATTCGCCTTCTACGTGGACTTGAGTCGCTGTCCTCATCAGCGGAGTCGTCATCCCAGTCATCAACGTTGAACAGGTCTGGCTGGTTAAGTTCATTGTCGGACAGTACTGCCTGTAAGCTCTGGTTATGATGGTTAATAAGGGTAAGGGCCTTATTCAAGACCGACGGGGGGACCGATAACTCATCTTTTGACGCCATAATTACTGTGCACCGCGCCATTCTGAGCAGCAGGGTCTTAAGCAGGCAATTGACCGATTGTTCTATAAACTCTTCAATGTAAGTGGCGGTGTCCTCATCCAGGGAGTATGTCAAGGTCAGTTGGGTAAGGTACATTCGGTCGAAAACCTGACGGCCAATGTTTGCTGTTGTCAGCAGAGTTTCGAGCAGGGGCTGGTCTGTGAATTTCAGCATTGTGTAGATTATGCCCAGACGGTTTTCCGCATTGACTGACGGGGTTAGATCGCAGAGTAGTTTGTCAAACAGCTTAAGGACTTCAGTCAGCTGTTGTGGGGTGGCATCATCAATTGCCTTTTTTGCCTTCTGCTCGCGAGGGGTTGCTGCTTCGTCAGTGCTGAGCAGTACCTCTTTATAAATACAGAGTTTGTCCAGTCCGATCTTTTCCAGTTCGGTTAATCCGGTATAGAGTTTTCGGGTGTCCATACTGCTCAGCCAGGTCAGTTGCTTGCTGGTGAGTTTGCCGCCATTCAGGTGGTGTTGTGACAACCAGGAAGAGAAAGGTTTGAGCATCAAATAGCCAGGATGGACTTTCAATGTCAATGTCGGAATCAGTGAGATAAAGATATTGCACTGTGCTTCAGTGGTAAGGGATAGCTCATGACCTGTGTTGAGTGCATTGGCAATGCACTGTCTGGTGGTCGAGTCCTGAATATCCAGAACCATTGACAGTTTATTCTGCCAGTGGGCTATCGAAACTGCTTTTCTTTTTTGGACATCAGCCAGAATAACGCACGGGTCTTTACGTTTCTTTTTCCCTGAGGCGGTTAAGCGAGCATGCAGTTCCCGGAATGTCTCATCACCGAGATCTTCCCGGGTAAAGTGGCTCTGGCCAATACTGATGGTCTGGTTCGGGTCACTGACTATTATATCCACTTGGGCAGACTCACTGGCCAGTTGGCACAGTTCATGTAGTTTAAACCCCTGCTTTATCCGAGTCGTCAGTTCCAGAACCAATGTGGTCTGAAGCTTTGCAGGGTGATCTGAAATTTTTGCCATCTCCTCACGGTTGATTTTTCTTAAATAAGGTGTGATCTCCATAGCCGACAACAAGTGTGTCAGGACAGAAGTTTGTGACAGTCCTGTTTCTGACATCAACGACGGAATGATTCGGTCAAAAAGGAGCTCCTTTTCCTGTAGCTGTTTGTAATCTGTCCTCGTCTGTTGGTGGAGAAAGAGTCTGTCTGCAATTTTTTTGGGGAGTATATTTCCCTGAACATATCCAGTCAGGAATTTTTTTGCAGGGTGGACCACTTGGCACAGTGATGGGGTTGAGTAGGCGTCAATGTTGGGGCTTGTGCTGCTCCGCTCAGGCAAAGGGGGGGCTGAAAAAGTATTGCTGATGTCCACGTTCATCAATCCTTCAGTGTTAACCCCCTGCTTCGACATCTATTCAGGCCGTGAGTTCAGCGTTTCTTGATCTGGTTGTTGCAGCCTGACCGGACCGCTCAGTGTCAGCCTCCTGCGCGGGAGTGAGGGAGAGTAGGAAAAGTCGAGATTTAAGACCTTTTGCGACAAGGTTCGTGGGAGTGATGGAAGGTAGATGAGTCGAGGTGGCCCTAAAAGATAAAAAGCCTTGAACCACGAAGAGCACAAAGAAGAGCTTTTCTTTGCCTTTGTGGCCTTCGTGTTCTTCGTGGTTCAAGGCTTTTATGCTTTTTGCGACACTCTCTCGCGCGAGAAGATGGAAGAGTGCACGAAACGTGCTTAACTATTTCTCGCCCTTTTCGTGGGAGGGGAGTCAAATATTTTTAGCTCATCAATTGTGGATGTGAGCTGTTCAATCATTTGTTCATGCTGTCCGGCAGGGCCATGAACCCTGAATATCCGCATCAGATTGTCCAGAAAGGTTTCAGCGGCCTGTCGTTTTTTCGGTGATAATCGGTCAAGGTCGTCAATGCCTTTCATGAAACACTCCATTGAACTGCGTAACTGCTCAACACTGAGCGATTTGGACGCTGTTTTCCACATGGTTTTGGCATCATTGAGCAAAAAGTCATTGCAATAACTGGTAAGTGCCTGCTCATTGTCCTCTGGCCATTCCCGTATTCGTTTAGCAACGTTGAACAACAGCAGGTCAGGAGGGCGCAGACCTTCGCCATCGGTCTGGGCCAGTAGCATCTTGATAATGTGCTCCCTATCTTCGGCGACACGGTTTTGCAGGCACTCTATAGGGAAATCTGCATCGAAATCCTGTTTGTTACTGACAATAGTGATCAGTTGTAACAGTGCTTTCCAGACCTCAGGCTTGGCCAGTTGCGCTACGTAGTGCAGAAGGTTTCTGTTGTCCCTGTCGGCAGTCAGCATCTGAATAAAATTGTCAAGGTGCAGTGGCTCTGATGCTTGAACTATTTCATTGTCCGGTTGATCAGACTTATCTGCACTTTTGGTCTGTGATTTTATCAGGCATTTGATCAGCGTTTCACAAGCTTTGTAGCGACCTTTTGCAGCAGCGAAAATCAGTGCGCTGGAAGGTTTACCCTCAGCATCGTACCTTAACAACTGCCGTTGAGAAACTTCGCCCTTTTTATGCAATGACTCCAGTAAGGGGAACGCTCCCGGGACATTAATAATATGGAAAAGCAAGTTGGTCGGTGACGACCAGTTGCGCCAACCGGTATATTGCCAGGGAGGCTCAATGATGTCAGCGGCGTTGGGGATGTGCTTTTTCTGAGCTTCATAGTCCCTGACGATATTGGCTTTAACGCTTGCAGTATCTCTGTTTTCCCTAAGATATTGGCACAGCACTCGTTGTATGGCACGACCTTCTGACAACTGCTGACCATGCTCAAAGGCCTTGGTAAACAGTGCCTGTTGGGCGTCTGTTGTTTTTTGTTTCTGAGCCTCAAGCTCTGGTTTCAGACTGGCTTTCAGTTTTGCTACTTCAGCCTGAACCCGCGCAGAATTGTCAGCAATGGTTTTTTCAACTGACTGAATTTGTTGCTGCAGGCTGGCAATTTTGTTTTCTATATCATCGATGTGTTCCTGCTCTTCCAGTTCGATTAATTCGATGACTTTTGGCAGAGTAGCCGGGTTGATATTGTGAGATTGACACCCCTTGGCAATTTGCAGCCATTGCTGGTCTCTTTGATAATTTTCAGATTTGTTGTAAGCCTTCCATTCTGCTTCATTCAGTGCTCGTGCTACCGTTCTTTGGGCCACATCATTTAAGTGGTAATGCCTGCCTCTTTTAACAAAGCCAACAAGGGCATCAGCGTAGGAATAGGTTTCCCCATTAATGTTGATGCTGGCAAGCATCTGGTTGTTTAATCGGTTAGACAGTTCTTCTTTGGACGCCTTTAGCTCTTTGACTCGGTCATAATGTGCTGCATCCATCTCGGCCAGGGTTGTGTTTACTGAATCAATGTTTTTTTGTTCAGATGAAATGTTGTCGGTGTTTGTTTGGGCAAATTTTGCCAATTGCGCAAATACCTCAGCCTTTACAGTCTCTGGATTTTCCAGGCTCCTCTGGGCACCACTGTTCGTTGCTGCTGCAATGCGCTGCTGCCTGGTTTCCTTCATGCCGATCCAGTCAAACAGGCTGTTACCGTCAGATAAACTACAGTCCGCAGGGGCACATTCTATTGCTGCTTTCAACTGCCATTTTTGCCGGGCGCTGAGTGGATTTGCTTCAATACCGGAATGTTTTGCAGTATGACTCTGCTCCATCGACTCAAGTATTGACAACAAAGGCTGACCATCGTGAAAAGATAACTGTTGCACGAGGTGTGACTCACATCGTTGCTGAGTACTCTGAAGAGTGGCCATTATGTGATCATGCCACTTACGTGTTCGATTCAGAGTCCCTCGTTGTGCATCCTCAAAGTCACTGTACAAAGGTTTACTTTGTAACTTGTTGAGCGTGCGCTCTAAAGACCGGCACTGATGATGCTGAGCCCAAACACTTTCACTCCAGGCTGAATTTATCTCGGCAATACGGTGCGACAATAGTTCAGGCGAGCGATTAAACTCATTGATATGTGGGTGAGACAGTGCCTTTCTAACCAACTCCGTTTTAGCGTACCATTTTCTCAATTCAGAAACAGTGCTCAGGAGTTCCTTGTCTTCCGGTGAAAGCTCATGGCTTTCAGACCCGAAAATTATCTTGTTTATCTCATTTTGCAATTTGTCGGGGGCAAGCAGAACTGCATCCTTGAGGTGCTCAAGTATATTGTGGGTTGCAACCAACTGGGTTTGGGTGGAAGTTATCTCAAGGCTCGATTTCCACTGGCTGTGCCCATTTTGTAAATGGTGAAATTTATCACGCAGCGCAATAATCTGGCCGACGATCTTGACCTCGGTTTCAAGAGAGTGGTTCGGGTTCACCCTGGTTGTGCTCGTAACAAACTCTGCAAGTTTTCCTAACCCGGCTGCGTTAGCATCTTCCTCAGAAATCAGGTCGTCATCATGGATTTGCTCGAGCCAGCTGCCAATCGATGAAATAAGTGCCTTGATCTGATCATGCAGGTAACTGTCAGGTGGTATCTCGCAGTCGATCTGATCCGACAATGTCAGGTCAGAATCAGCACTGACCATTTCTGAAGATGCCGTTGCTGTACTGCAGACTTGCTGTTCCTGAAGGAACAGCTCACAAAGTTGTGCAGCCAATTCAATCAATTTTCTGCCATTAGAATCAAGGTATTGGGGATAGTGAGGTTTGTAATGACTTTCTAATATCTCAAACTGTTTCTTCAGGTGCTCAAGCTCTCTCTTTTGGTTCATTATTTTTTCTGTATCCAGGCTTAACTGCTGGATCAGCTCTGGATAACTCTCAGAAGGCTGGTGCGATGGCCGCATGGATTCCACTAGAGAATCTAAAACCTGCTGATAGTCAGGGATTTTATCACACTGCTTGAAAGTGTCTTTAATCGACTGTCGGATTCTGCTCCCCAGTAAACCGTCAGGCTGGTTCCACCCCTTTCTGAAAAAATCACCCATCGGAATCTTTGGGTTATTGGGTGATTTATAAGAGTTTATCCCATAAATCTCGACAAAACTGAGCTGCTTACTTCTCGATTGAATAATATACAGCATTTTGACAAGACGCTTGAATTGACCATTTGATGGTGGTAACTCAGAGAATAACTGAAAGGCACAGAACTCAAGCAACAGCCTGCGGTCCTTATTGCAGTGCAGTTCAGGGAGTTTTATTGCCAACTGTTGTAACAGGTTGTGTAATGTCGGGTTTGATGCTCGGTCCTGAATGCTGGTGATGATTGCTCTGATATCAAGCCCCGGCTTACCCGTTGACTGTGATAATGCCAACAGTTCACTGATAACAGTCATAGTCTGCTGTTGGGTTGCTTCGCTAACAGCCTGCTGAATAATCGGCAACAGTTCGTTATTGAAAACCGGCAATACAAAGGGCAATCGACTTTTTTCGTAATCGCTCCCACTAAACAGAAAGGTAATCGGGATATCGATTTTTGCCCAGTCAACCGCTCTTGTCAGATCGGTTGATCGAGACATTAGCAGGCAATCCTCCCATTGCTTTTTCTCATCGCGTTTGCTTTGCTCAATCCGTCGGTCCTCGGCGGCAATTACCCTTTTTAATGAGGGAATCCGAAAATGTTTGTCCTGTGGCAGTATCAGTTTTTGTGGCTCAAGGTTGACAGCTTGGGTCAGCAGATGATCGGGAATGCTGAGATAGTCACTTTGTGAGATGTTGGCATTGGAAGACGGGTTATCGTTTTCCTGATATCCGTCGTCGAAGTCATCAAAGTCCATATAATGGTCTTCGCTCAGTCCAAATTGATCGTCTGACAGTCCGGCCCTCAAGCCTTCATTGTGATGGTCAATAAGGGTATGGGCCTTGTCTAAGACCGAAGGGGGGACTGATAACTCAGCTTTGGACGCCATCATTATTATGCATCGTGCCATTCTGAGCTGCAGGGTTTTAATCAGGCAATTCATCCGAAGTTCATTGCTCGTTACGTCGTTGGGGGGCAGCTCAACAATAGGGTAAGTCAGGACCAGTTGGGTCAGGTACATTCTGTGGAAGAGGTCACTGCCAATGCTCGATGTTGTCAGAAGGCTCTCGAGCAAGGGCCGATCTGTGAATTTAAGCAATGTGTAGATAATGCCCAGGCGGTTTGTCGCATCGACTGACGGAGTAAGATCGCAGAGCAGTGCGTCAAAAAGCTCAACGACCTTGGTAAGTTGTGGTACAGGGGTATCATCAATCGTCTTTTTTGCCAGCTGCTCGCGAGGGGTTGCTGATTTGCCAGTACTGACCTGTGGTTCTAAATAAATATGGAGTTTCTCCTCCTCTTTAACTCTTTCCTCCAAGTCTCTTGGTATGAAAGTATAAAAATAATGCATATCCATGGAATTTATCCAGGTCAGCTGCTTGCTGCTGAGCTTGCCGCCATCGAGGTGGTGTTGTGCCAACCAGGAAGAGAGGGTGTTCATCATCAAAAAGCCAGGATGGACTTTCAATGTCAACGTTGGAATCAGTGAAATGAGGGTGTTGCACTGTGTTTCGGTGGTAGGGCACAGTGTGTTAAGTGCACTGGTAATGTGTTGCCTGGTGGCTGGGTCCTGACTATCCAGAACCATAGACAGAACATCCTGCCAGTGATCTATCGATACAGCTTTTCTTTTTTGCACGTCAGCCAGAATAACACGTGGATCTTTCTGTTTCTTTTTTCTAGAGGCGGTTAAGCGATCATACAGCTCCCGGAATGTGTCATCACCGAGATCGTCGCGAGTAAAGTGATTCTCATCAATACTGATGGTCTGGTTCGATTCATTGACTTTTATGGTCACCAGGGCTGACTCTGTTGCCAGTCGGCACAGTTCCTGAAGTTTATACCCCTGTTTTATCAGAACCGTCAGTTCCAGTAACAATGTGGTCTGAAGATCGGCAGGGTTATCTGAAATGTTTGCCATCTCCTCAGGAGTAATTTTTCTTAAATAGGGGATGAGTTTTGTTGTTGATAAGGTATTATCCAAGAGCGTAGTTTGTGACCAATTTGTTATGCTCATCAATGCCTTAGTGAATTTTTGAAAAAAAATCTCTTTATCATTTCTATCTTTGTAATCTTTCCTGGTCAGTTGATGCAGGTGCAGCCTGGCAGGCAACATTTTTTTAGTGGGGTGGCCCTGAAAGAGTGTTGTGCTTGAGCTGGAATCGCTGCTAATGCTGGTAGTCGATGAGTTGCCTCGTTCAGGCAAAATCGGGCCGGTGGAAGTAGGGTTTATATCCATAAATGCCAATCCGTTAATATTGTTTTCTGATTTTTGACCTCTTAACAGGCAACAAGTTCCACCGCCGTGAAAGGCCGACCTCTGTTTTGGTAGTGGTGTGTTGGACAAACTAGCCTTTCTGGCTGTTTTTCTACAAAGATGAAAAAACGGTTGAAAAAAAATGATAGCCGCTATTCCCTGTTGAGAAATTGATAAAATGAACCTTTTATGGTTTTAAGAATCAAAGTTTCTGTGAATAAAATGTTGATTATTAATATCCCCTCAATTTTTTTAATTTATTTTGGATGCATTAGCCATGGAGTCTTCAGTTTCAGGTCAGTTTTTTCTCAA
>JAQFVO010000664.1 GCA_027942505.1 Endozoicomonas sp.
AGCTTGCCTGAGTCAGGTCCAACAAAAAAAGGCTTCCTTTATGTCTTCGTGTCTTTGCCGTGAAAGAAAATTGCCAGGCACAGAGTCACGGAGAAGAGAAAAAGCTTTTCCTCCGTGACTCTGTGGCTTAAAGCTTTCTGGTTGCATCATTGGTTTGACTGGGACTCGTGGTGTAAGTACGTTGTTGCTAATGTCTTGAGCGCTTGCTTTGCGGCAATCGCTCCCCAGCAAGAGGCCGAACAATAAATGAGTATTTGTGTACTGGCTCAGCGGTTGACTCAAGGCGCCGATTTGAAGGCAGCCATACAGGCTATGGTGCGCCAGCACAGTATCACGGCGGGTTCCCTCGCTTCGTGTGTGGGTTGTCTGACAACCATCAATCTGCGCCTGGCGGGTGCTGAGACCACGCTGGTCCGTCATGGTCCATTTGAAATTGTCTCGATCATGGGCACGCTGACGCCGGATCATCAACATATCCATATAAGTGTGGCAGACGACAAAGGTTTAGTATTTGGCGGGCATCTGCTGGAAGGTAATATGGTTGGCAGCACTGCCGAGCTGATCATTCACAGCTACTCTCAACTGCGTTTTTCCAGAGAGTTTGATCCCGCAACGGGGTATACCGAGCTGTTGATCAAAAACACCTGAGCAACCATCCTGGCCGCAGTAAGGAGTTGTTTTTAAATAATTTCCACATTTGTGGGCAGTTAGATATCAACGTCGCTTTAAGAATCTCAGGACATGATGGCCGACAAATGTGTGAGTCCACCTGATTAACGTCAACCCTTTTGCCTTGGGGAGGGTTAACGCCGTGTTGAATGAAAGGCTGAGTTTATTGATGTTGGTGCACTCATGGTCAATCGATAACCGTGCACACGCCACATGTTCATGTTTCATGGCCATCATCAGAGGGGGGGCGGATAGCGTCGCCCTGGTTTACCTCGGTAGCCCCAGCGCCGATCAGCAACTCAACGCAGTCGGCATAATCTTTGCCCCTGGCACAGTCTAACGCTGTCAAACCTTTTTTGTTTTTTTTATTAATCCTGATACCATGCGCGCCCAGCAGTGCCTCGACACAACCTGCATGCCCTCCCCCGGCGGCGGCGTGTAGTGGCGTCAAACCTTCCTCAGTGTCGGCCATATTGATGTCAATATCAGCCACACCGAGTAGCACCTTAAGGCACTCAGTATTACCCATCGCTGCAGCGGCATGCAGGGGTACTATGCCTTGCCCTTGAACGTTACTATCATTAACCGAAACGCCACCAGTGGCCAACAGTACTCTGAGGCAGTGCGGGCTACCGAATATGGCGGCATAATCCAGAGGGGTATAGCCACTGTGACATCGTGCGTTTAACTTGATGACATCGACAACCACCAGGGCTTCAATGCAGGAAGTTGCACCATATCGGGCAGCCTCGTGCAGTGCCGTGCTACCCTCGTTGTCTGCTAAGTTAACGTCAATATCTGTTGCCATGAGCAACGCCTTGAGACACTCCGTACTACCGAATTGTGCCGCAACTATCAGCGGTGTTGAGCCCTCGTTATTTCTTTCGTTCAACTTGATGCCAGCGATGGCCAGCAAGGCTTCAATACAGGCGACTGAACCGGACCGGGCAGTACAGTGCAATGGTGTGTTGCCCTCATTGTCTGCTGAGTTAACATTGATATCCGTTGCCGCAAGCAACAACTTGATGCACTCGTGGTGGCCATGTTTGGCGGCCTTATGTAAAGGAGTCTCGCCGTTAGCGTCTTGATAATTGACGTTGACTCCCTCGAGAGCCAATAACGCTGCCAGGCAGTCGGTGTGGCCAAATTCGGCAGCACCGTTCAGGAGGGACCAGTCAAATTTGACCTTGCCAGTGCTGGTGTTGCCTGAAAGAGTCAGCAAGTATGTTAATCCGGGCAAGTTCCCACGCGATGCAAAGAGAAACAGTGGTTTTACCGGGTTGATCTCGTTCATAAATACATTGTCACAAAGTCCGGTTAACAGCAGTTTGTACAAAATTTGCACCTGGTTTTTCACTATGGCCTGGCGAAACAAACGATGGCAGTCACGAACAGTCAGAAGAGCGCTTAATTCTTGGGTAGACAGGTCGGTGATTTGCCACGTCTGCAGGCCAACTGTGATGGATGCAACATCAAAGCCAGCCTCTTTCAGCGATGACAATGCAGGTTGCATCAATGGGGTATCCAGCAGCCATCGCAGGGTCCAATACTCCAACACCATGCCTGTATTGACCACTTGGGAAAGAACGGCATCTTTCAGTCTTTTCACAAAGTGGTCTGGCCCGCATAAAAGTTTCTCTCTGAGTTGCTGGAACAGCGCTTGAAGTATCAGCTCTGGCGTTCTTTTGAGCTGTTTGTTGGTGGCCCGGTGCAGGAAAAATGCAGCAATATCTTCCGCACTCTCGGTCTGGGCCATGGCTTGTGTCAGCAGTGTGTGGCAAACCTGTTCTGGCCAGGAGCTAAAGTCGATGGCAAACAGATGAGTCAGGGTCAGTGTGGTGTGGTTATCTGTCTGCAGCGTGCAGGGTTGCCCGATGCTCAAGCAGTGATCCTGGCCAAATACCCAGAAAAAAATATCATTGATTGAGCCAATAAATGAACTTCCTGGCGAGCCACCTCCGTTGGGAATAACAGCAAATATCCGGCCGCTTGATGGACAAAAATGGTCACTCAGCCAGAACAGTAGCTTTTCCCGGAAGCGGTTCAGATGATAACAGCCGTCGTCACCCTCTTCGATCACTCCCCAAAGATCAAGTGCCTCCCCTGATGCGGTCTGCAGCATGTGGTTAACTGGCTTGAACAGACCGTTATCCAGCGCTTGTGCTCGTTCAGCGGTGATTTGCCCGGCAGTGATGACATCGGTTTCCCAGGTGGCAATGCCTTGTTCATGGAGCACAGTGCTCAATTGCTCTGACCACAGCCTTGAAAGAGTTCGAACAATAGTGCATGTATTGACAGCCAGCGGCACCGAATTCATAAAAAAGTAAACAAGACTGTCGGGGAGATTTTCTGGCGCCCTTGGGTCAACAATTGGCTCCAGTGCCAGGGCCTCGCAATACAGATTATGCAGTGCGTTAAACCAGTGCACCTCCATGCTCCTCGGTATATCCATCAACCCTTCGCGCTGCCTTCGAAACATGAATGCGCCTATAAATTCATGGAACAGGTCTTTTCTGACTTTGAACAGCATGCCGTCGAGCTCCACCCTGTGTGCTTGAAAGTCAACATAGCTGTTGGCAAAACGGCTGTGCACGCCTGCAAGGCAGAGATCTATCTCGTTCAGGCAGTTGTGCAGCAGACTGGCGATGAAATTCTGCTCCTTAGCAGGGGCGTCCAGTTGCTTTTCGAGGTAGTTTATCAGCCGATGGATGTGAAAACGTGTCTCGCGGTACAAAGGCAACAAGGACTCCTGAAGGTCTTCCGACGGGATATGCAGCTTGTTGTGAAAGGCATCTATGATGCTGTCATATTGTTCATTGACGAAGTGTCGTGCCAGTGATTTCAGTTGCTTTGTATCGTTCAGGAACTGATGCTGGATACGTGGGAACGCGCTGTCATTTTCCAACTGCTTGTAGCTATCAACTTCCGGCAGCTCAATATAGTCAGACAACCCTTCGATGGGTGCCTCACTGGCCGATTGCCAGTGACGAAATAATCTTTCGGGAGCAAAGGTAGTAGCGGCAGAAAGCACAATTCACCTCCATCAAACAGGAACGACAGGAATACCGGTCAGCGTCCGATCATCTTCAGTACTCGATCAACAGGCCTGGACAGGCGAGTATCTGCCTCCAGAAGAGAGGCGATTTGGGTCATTTCGTATTTCCTGGCCAGACTGAGGGCAGTATTGAGTGTCAGGTCTAATTTATTCAGGCGGGTCCGTTCGTGTTCGAGTAGCAACACGACACACTCCGGGCGTTGGAAATCCATGGCCACGATCAGCGGCGTTCTTAACATGAACATGGTTCTCTTGTTGACCCTGAGACTCGGCTCACACAGCAGCGCCTTGACGGCATCGATATGACCAAGACTGATCGCGCAGTGCAGAGGCGTCCAGCCACGTTCGTTTCTCTCGTTGATGTTGATGCCCTTTGCTTTTATCAGCTCCCGGAGACATTCAGCGCTGGGCTTTTCGGCGGCGAAGTGTAAAGGGGTGCTGAATCTGTTGTTCTTCGGGTTTACCCTGATGTCCTTCGCCTGCAACAGCAGGCTGATGCACGCCGGTCGATCCCGCAAGACAGCACAGTGCAGAGGGGTGTGGCCTTCAATTTCCACGGCATTGACATTAATACCACGAGCGCCAAGCAACGCTGCCATGCAATTGTCGTAACCCTTTGAGGCGGCAGCGTGCAGGGGGGTAGATTCAAAAACGTTGCGCCGGTTAACTTTAATGCCATCGGCGTTGAGCAATAACCTGACGCAGTTGAGATGCCCGCCTTTGACAGCACTGTACAGCGGTGTCTGTCTCTGAAAACCGGTGTTGGCGTTGACCCGAATACCCTTTGCCGTCAGCAGCGCCTCGACGCATTCGGCGTGACCATAAACGGCGGCAAGGTTCAGGGCGGTGTCACCTTTCACGTTAACCGCGTTCACGTCCACATCGTTTCTGCTCAGAAGAACTCTGACACAGTCGACGTGGCCTGCGGCGGCAGCCGCAGTTAAGGCATTACAACCACTGGACGTTTTGACATTGACCTTTATACCATCGACGGCCAGCAGTGCCTCAAGGCACTTCACATTACCAAACCGGGCGGCCGTGGCCAGAGGTGTCCAACCGGAAGAGTCTTTGCCGTTGACATCGGTGAACTGCAGCCTGAGCAAGTACCGTATGCCCGGCAAAATGCCGTTCCTGGCAAAGAAGCAGAGGTAGTTAGCCCTGCCATACGTCGGGGCGAAGGTCAACGAGTCACAACGTCCGGTTAATAAAAAGTTGAGTACTGTTTGCCCCTGATTCAGGGTATACGCCTGGTGGCACAACCGCCGACAGTCCTTGAGTGTTAACAGGGCATTCAGGCTTTGCGGGCGGAAGCTGGAGATTTGCCAACTGTTCAGCACCCGGGTAAGCGACACGATATAGACTTGCCTCCGGTAGAGACCCAACAGTACGGATTCCAGCAACGGCGTCTCCAGCAGCCAGTGGAGGGTAGACAGGTCAGGTCGTGAGGAGCTTCTGACCACTGACTGACAAATGCTCCGAGACAGCCTCTCCTTAAAAGTGACAGGGTTGCGGGCCAGTTTTTCAGACACTTGGTGCGCCAGCGCCTGCGTTAATGGCCGTGGAATTTTTCTCAGTTGTGCAGCGGTGGCACTGCCCTGAAAAAAATCAGCGATCTCTTCCGGGCAGTTCGTTTGTGCCATGGCCTGAGTCAGAAGAGCATGGCTGGTTTGCTTTGGCCACGTGCTGAAATCAACGTTTGCCAGATGATCAAGCGTCAGAGTCGTGTGATTATCCGCTTGCAAGATGCACGCCTGATTTGCTGATAAACCCGGACTGTGGTCAAACACCCAGAAAAACAGCTGGTTGTTAGTGCCAATGCAAGTACACGAGTGTGGGTCACTGTGAATAACAGCAAACACAGTAGCAGAGGATCCGTAAAAATGGCTGGTGACCCAGGCCAGAAGTTTTTCCCGGTGGCGATTGAGGCGATAGAATCCATCGTCATCTTCCTCAGCGATGGCATTAAAGCCAAGCGTCTGGGATGGCGGTGCTTTGAGCAGATGGTTGACCGGCCTGAACAGCTGATCGTGCAGCGCTTGAGTGATGTCTGCTGTAAAGCAGGCTGGATCAATAAGCTCTGTTTCCCATTCACGAACACCCTGCTGGTGCAGAATCATACTGAGCTGATCGGACCACTGGGCAGACAACTCAGACAAGATGGCGTACGCAGTCACGGACAGCTTTGC
>JAQFVO010000666.1 GCA_027942505.1 Endozoicomonas sp.
CCAACTGCGTACAAATGTTCTCATTGGTTCAAGATCCACCAGAGCCTCCGACTTTTTGGGAGAAAAATTGGCATGGCAAAAAAGTTGGCCGTACCCGGGAAGAAACGTCCACTTGCATCAAGGGGGTGCCCGGGAATTTTGTTGCCAGCCAACCTGTGCCCGCGGGCAGCATTAAAGCACTGTGTCCGCCGAATCCCAAAGTGGTGCGGCTTGATGCTCCCCATAATTACCTCTTCTGTGATCCTTGTTATACTCCCCGATACCCGCCCATTGTCGTTAAAAGTTCCTCTGCCAATCATTCCAACACTACAAATAACGAAACGGCAAAATGTCAAAAGGCGGTCACCAACCTGTATGACCTTCCCCACTGGCACAAACAGACTGAATCATTTCAGGCAGCAGAACTGGACCTGCCACTGGAAGACCCGTTCCTCGATGGTTGGCGGGGTAGTATAGCCAGTTTGGCTAATCCAGACTTTGCTGAGGAGGTGCTTAATTACTGGCAGACAGAAGCTAATGAACTGCTCAGCCGCAACGTGACGGCGGCTGACTTTACTCTCGACCTCCGCTTGTGCGGTTATCTTGACCCTGAAACAAATAAATATATCAAATGCACACTGTTCACTTCGCTCAGAGAACCCTGCTCGAGGAAGTATATTTTGCAGCAGCCTTATTTCTATCCTGACGAGACCCCGGATTAAGCACTATCTCTTAATCACAAGTCTTAAATCCCTTCTTGCGCAGTCCATGTACGGGATGACCTCTCTCACCACTGTCATTGTGTACAGGGATTGTACGAGCCCCCATCTGGGGCACTGTCGCAAAAGACCCTGAAAAGAAGGGAACCACGAAGAGCACGAAGAAGAGCTTTTCTTTTCCTTCGTGGTTCCATCTTTAACTTCCCTAAGCGGTGAGTAGGCACTTAATGTCTACCCTGGGTCGTCAATTAACAATAACCCGACACTAAAACAGGTTGGTGTTTATACCATGAATTTAACCCACGCAAGCTTCATAAATACCCACTGCCTGCAAATGTTCTCATGTGTTCAGGAACCGCCAGCACCTCCATCTTTATGGGAGGCTATTTGGCATAACAAAACAGTTGACCCTACCCGGGAAGAGACGACCGTTTGCATCAAGGGCGTGCCCGGGAATTTTTTTACCGGTCAGCCTGAGGCCAAA
>JAQFVO010000705.1 GCA_027942505.1 Endozoicomonas sp.
TGGCGCAAACTGACTGAAACACCCGAAACCAGAGGACTGAAGTGAATGGCCCACTACCACATTGATGAGTTTATTCCCGTTAATATCGCCGTATTGACCGTATCGGACACCCGTACCGATGAGACAGACACATCCGGCCACCTGTTGGTGGAATACCTCAGCGAAGCAGGACATCGGTTGGTCGACAAAACCATCGTCAAAGACGATATTTACCAAATCCGCGCCGTGGTTTCCGGCTGGATTGCCAGCGAAGGTGCAAACTGCGTGCAGGCCGTGCTGGTTACCGGAGGGACCGGCTTCTCAGGCCGGGACAGCACCCCCGAAGCCTTACTAGCCATGTTTGACCAGCAGATCGAAGGCTACGGTGAGCTGTTTCGACAGCTGTCTTATGAACAGGTGAAAACGTCCACCATACAGTCCCGCACTGTTGCAGGCATGGCCAATGGTACTGTTATTTTTGTCATGCCCGGTTCCAATAACGCCTGCAAGACTGCCTGGGAAGGTATCATTCGGGACCAGCTCAATAGCCAGAACCGGCCCTGCAATTTTGTTGAACACTTGAAAAAGGTCCACTAGCCGTGTCGCTCACTCATACCGATCACGAGGGTAAAGCCAGCATGGTGGATGTTGGCCAGAAAGAGATCACCCGCCGTGAAGCACGGGCCGAAGGATACGTCTATATGGCGCCGGCAACGTTGCTGCTGGTAAAAGACAATGCCCTGAAAAAAGGTGATGTGCTTGGAGTAGCACGGATTGCCGGCATTCAGGCCGCCAAGCAGTGCAGCCAGCTGGTGCCACTGTGCCACCCATTGATGCTGAGCTACATTGGTGTGGAGTTTGCACTTGAGGATGCGCCATCTGCTGACGGTCAGGCCAGAATCCGTATCGAAACCTGTTGTCGTTTAAATGGCCAGACTGGCGTAGAGATCGAAGCGCTGACAGCGGCCTCGGTAGCCGCACTAACTATCTTTGATATGTGTAAAGCCGCCGACAAAAAGATGCACATTGAAGGCATTCGAGTACTGGAAAAGAGTGGTGGTAACAGTGGCCATTACTTATTTGATGCCGGGGCCGATGTAGCAGGAAGTGCCGTATGATCAAAATTCTGATATTTGCCAGTTTGCGTGAGCAGCTCGGTTGTAGTCAGTTGTCGCTTGATGAAGGTGAGTACCCGTCATCTCTGTTCGCACTGAAGGAAAAGCTGGCAGGCAAAGGCGATCAATGGCGCGCAGCGATGACCAGCAACCGAACGCTGGTAGCACTCAACCAGACGATGATTCGCCAGGATGCCACGCTGCATCCCGGGGATGAAGTCGCTTTCTTTCCGCCAGTAACGGGCGGGTAGCCTGATGGAACACCGTAACCAGACCAGTACCTTGATTTCTGTGCAGCAGGAAGATTTTGACCCCGGCACTGAGTATCAGCAGCTGGAAAACAGTATGTCTGTCGGCGCCATAACAACCTTCACAGGGACAGTACGCAACCTGAACCTTGGCGACCAGGTGGGCGGTCTGTTTCTGGAACATTACCCGGGTATGACAGAAAAAGCCCTGCAGGCAATTGTCGATGAGGCACAACAGCGATGGACGCTTCAGGCAGTCAGGCTTATTCACCGTATCGGACAGCTGTACCCTGGTGATCGCATTGTGTTTGTTGGTGTGACCAGCGCCCATCGCAAAGAGGCCTTTGCTGCCTGCGAATTTATTATGGATTATGTGAAAACCCGCGCTCCCTTCTGGAAAAAAGAGACGACACCTGACGGTGATCGCTGGGTGGATGCACGGGATTCAGATCAGGAGGCGGCCGAACGCTGGCGTTAATGAGCAGGTTTTTTCTCCGACTGGTGTTACTGCTGATTATATCCGGCCCGTGGGTTACTGCCAGTGCTGCGCAGCTGAAGGTGGCAGTGGCGGCCAATTTCAAACCAACACTGGAAACCCTGGCCAGGACCTTTGAGCAGGAAACCGGGCACCACCTGCTTATCTCCGCGGCATCCAGCGGTGTGCTTTACAATCAAATCGTTTATGGTGCGCCATTTGACGTCTTTCTGTCGGCAGACGCAGAGCGACCCGCCCGGCTGGAAGCGCAGGGGTTGACGCTGGCGGGCAGTCGCCAAACCTATGCCTTGGGTGCGCTGGTACTGTGGCGGCCGGTCCTGGAAAGTGGTGACAAAACTCTGTCCATCGATGATCTAACCGATCTTAAAGGCCGTCTTGCTATCGCCAATCCGGCCACGGCCCCGTACGGCTTTTGTGCACAGCAAGTTTTGGAACATCTCGGCTTATGGCGTTCAATTCAGCCACGACTGGTCAAAGGCGCGAGCATTGCCCAAGCCTGGCAGTTTGTTGCCAGTGGTAATGCTCCAGCCGGACTGGTGGCAAAATCGCAGGTGATGGATTATATAAACGACAAAAGCCGTTTTTATCAGATTCCTGACAACTTATGCCAACCAATCAGACAGGAATTGGTGATATTGAAGCACACCAGTGAGCCGCAGGCAGCCAGAGAGTTGTCTGACTTCCTGTTATCGCCAGCTGCTCAGCAAATCGTCGAAGAACACGGTTACATCCAGACGGTGCAGGCAAATAAAAACGACAGTGGACGTTAAGAAATTGTCCAGAAATATTTTTCACATTTCCGGGGGCGCCGCCCGCTGCCCGCAAAAGCACAAACGATAGGGCCATGCGGGCGGCGGGTAGATTATGTCAGTCGCCTTTTTTTTCCACCTATGGACTGGATAAAACGCTGTCAGTGGCATCCCCGCCCATAGCGGTGAGATTGGAAGCTAAAGTGATGGCAGCCACTGCTTTGTCCACCGCTTCGTGGTGAGTATTAATTTTTTTTCGCCAATCATCGAAACCGTCCCGACCCTCTGGTCTCATCAGCTCAAACATCTCACTAATACTCATTTTGACCAGCCGCGGTCTGTTATCCAGACAGTCCTTCAACACTTCGCACAGCAGTTCATCTGCCTTCTGCGGGTTATCATTACGAAGCAAAACCGACAGACTGACTTTGGCGTGAAAGTTGCCCTGCCCCGCTGACTTTTTGTACCAGAACTCGGCGTCCCGTAAGTCTTGTGGAACCCTGTTTCCTGCGAAGAACTGATCCCCCTGGACTAACTGGCCAAATGAATCTTCTCTCTGGCAATGTTCATAGATCAGGGAAATTGCATCATCAGACTTTACTGGCCCACCAATGCCTTTGAACATCATCTGGGTCAAACGTCTCAATGCTTCTCCGCTGCCAAGGGCTACTGCTCTTTCCAGCAGCGTTCGGGCTTTGGGGGAGCCGGAGTAACACAGACCACTCAGCACATACAGGCAGTCCGGATCGTCCAGTTTCGCTCCTTGTTCCATTAAATCGACTACCCTGGAGTAATAATCACTCGTGCGGTCCCGACCAAAAGCCAGCATATTGGCCAGCTGCACCATGGCTTTGCCGTTGCCGTTATTAGCTGCGAGCTCAAACCAGTAGCGAGCTTTGACATAATCTCTGCTGGCACCGTATTGGCCATACCGATAAATAATGCCCAGCTT
>JAQFVO010000913.1 GCA_027942505.1 Endozoicomonas sp.
CAGATAGCACAGGACATCCATATCTCCCGACAGGGAAAATCAGGCGTCCTGTCTTCTTCAAACAGACAATCAATTAAGACCATAGACTGCTCAAAAGGCTGAAAATGCCACCTGATTCAGGAGCGTCTTTGGGTTTCAAATCCCTCACCAAATCTAAAAATGTGAGCTCATGGTTATATAACACATCGCTGAGTTGTTTTTTAATATCTTCGGTCCCACGCACTCCGACCGAATTCAGATTCCCTGCATCCTGCTTGAGGGTGACATTACTACCCTTGTAGCTGAGCTTGACGTTACATTCAATGTTACTTCTTTTGACAAAGAGCACTGTAACCCCAAGTTTTTCAAGGGTTTCCTCGACAGAAGGGCGGACAGCCGATTTTGTCTCGCTCGACGCAGAAGCCGTTGCTCCACGGGCAGCACCATCTGACGTGGCACAACTGGCGTTGACTCCGGACTCATTCCGTAACGCCGGCTGAGAATCCAACAAGGGCAGGACAGGGCGTTCAAATCCGGAAGGCACCAATGGGCGGTTCGAGCCAACTTCCGGGCCCTTAACGACAACGTCAACGTGTGCAGCCCTGGACACATCCCGACCTGAGGTAGACCACTTCGCGAAAGACTTTGCTACCTGGCCTGTTGCCGCAAGACTGTTTGGATTGGGTTTTTGTACATACGTTTGCCCGCCATTATGGGTTCGATTTACACCACGCATAAATTACTCCTTACTTATCAATAAAAACTATTTAGTAAATTGTTTATCACTTTCAGGGAATCAAATCCCTAAATCACTATTTTAAAATTCAGTCGTTGAGCACCTCCTTCTTAATATTAATTAGATATTCTGATTTTTATTTTCCATAATGAGCTGATCCAGCATTTCTTTCATCTCCTGAACCTGTTTGTCGTACCCCCCCCCTTTGAGCAGGTCAATAACTCCCAGACAACCATTCGGATCCACTATTTGTTCCTTTAAAGCCGGACTCAGTTTGCTGTTTACAATACCAACAAGAAGAAGATGCGCCACATCCGCTCCAATAGTAAGTAATGTCTGGCAAATAATGGATCGAGATTCATATTCACTCATACGTGACAGTTTTACTTTATTAGCCTCAGACAGACTACTCTCCAGAATTCCTGACAGGTAGCATTTAACCACGTCGGCATTTTTCTTAACTATTTCCCAGGGTATATATGAAGTCTTTGCGAGATCCAGAATCGTCATTTTTTCTTCTTCAGAGTACTCATCATTACTCAGGATCATGTATATAATATTTCCAGCCAGCTTTACATCATTGAGACACAGGGCAAGCCTCAATCCATCTGCCAGGTCCGTGGGTGGACTTTCCCGACGTAATGATTCAGAAACATCGTCTCTAAACCCTTTGAAAAAATCTTGATACTCTTCAAAAAAATATTCAAAATATTCTAACTTGAACCTCAGGGACAGATTGCTTGTTAAAACAACAGGTAATAATCGTCTTTGAAACTCTTTATCCATGTCTCTCGGATCAGTATCATAACTCTTAAGCAGGGCCACTTTCTCTTTCTCAGGCTTACTTTCGTCACTCAATAAAGCAATGACAGCACGTTCTGCAAGTTCAGGATCATTGTTAACCACAGCATATTTGAAAGCTACTACCAGTTCTTGTGAGTCAAGTTTTTTCAAATATTCTAATTTTGATCCTGCCGACAAGTTGCTTTGTAAGAGATGATGGACAATGCGTTGTTGTAACACCCTGTCTGTATTCACAACAAGTTTAAAACGGTCGAGTACAGCTACTCTGTCTTCCTCAGACTTCGCGTCGTCGCTTACTGCTGCAATAACAGCAAATTCCGCAAGCTCAGGATCACCGTTAGTTACGGCAAGTGTAAATGCTGCTACCAGTTCTTCCAGGCCAAGCCCAAGAAGATCTTCAGGCCTGCATGGAGAGACTGGTAATAGATCACGATAATTTTGAAAACGACAGCTTCTCAGACTCCTTAATTTAAATGCCGCCGACAGGTTAATCTGTAAGAATTGAGAGGATATTTTTTCATTGAAAGTGTCACTACTCATATCACGGAGAAAATATTCAATTATTGCCTCTTTCTCAGTCTCGCGCTTATTACCAACTAAAACTTCTTCAGTAATCATCCTGACAACGTCATCTTCGAGAATCCCGCGGCGTTGGTCATAATCAGACCTCTCCTGTGTATCAGGCTGCGGCTGGCATCTAAACCACAAATCACCTTTAACAGACAACCTCAAGCCGGCCTG
>JAQFVO010000740.1 GCA_027942505.1 Endozoicomonas sp.
CGTGATTCTCAGCGAGTCTGTTTTGATGTCCGACTGGATACTGAAGGTTCTGGCGACGACCATCTTGAGCGGCCACCAACCGTTCCTCAGGAAGAGCCGGAGCCACAAGCGAATGACGATGATGGCCCGTGGCAAATGGTAACCAGGCGCGGATCAAAGAATAAACGCCAACAGACGTTTGTTGATGCACAGGTCGAAAACGCCAGCCCGGAAAACATAACATCGCTAAGTCAGTCGCAAGAAAAAGGTGCAGCAGGGATGACCGGGCACGATCAACTGGCGCAGGTATGCGGCAAAGACTCGGTCTCGTTGTCGGCCATTACGCCTGATTTGTACTGGCCCATATGCAGCAGTAGCTTTGCACGGCTCAGCGAGGTGGATTGGTCTACCTTTCGCGGTTTCCTGATGAAATTTCGTGATCGCCAGCATCTGAACATCAGCAGGAACGATTTTCTTCACTTTCAACAATTGATGCATAATGGGCCCGGGGCGATGATGCGCACTGATCAGATTGTTGCACTGGCCGCGCCTTTCAAAGTGTTATTGTCTGAGCCAGCTCTATCGCCAGACACGATTTTTCTGTCGCTGTTATTTGAACAGCTGTTGCCCGGTTTTCTGAACATGCTGGGCGCACATTTTGTCGGTGGTCTGACCGGGATAAATCACAGCCAGAGAACCTTGTTCCCTGTTGTCGCAGAACTGCTTGCCCGGCTTTGCCGGGAGCACCCACGTTGGCTCGACAGGCTGGGTTGGCAGGGGTTGTCGATGCGTCATCAATGCAACCTGTTTGCCTCCATATCCTTCTATTTCAAACCAAGAGACAAGAGTGACCTGATCCAGGGCTTGCAACAGCAAGTCAGCAGAGCGTGGTTGGAAGATTGTTACTTCACTGCGGTACAACGGTTTTCCCGTACCACTGCACGATGCGATCCAAACGCCCATCTGCGTGATATCAAGGCAAGTATTCGTGCCATTTTTTGCTGGTTGGAGAACCAGTTTTTTGTCGTCGGCAAGACAGAAGAGCGCCCTGGCCTGATTGTCTGTTTCGCCGATGCCTGCGAATCATTACTTGCAGTCACGGGTCGATTTTCCCGGTCATCGACCGAATTGGAGTTTAGCCTGTGGGTGGCTGTTGCCACGTGGTCGGTCTATTTTCGCAAGTACCTGCGAGTTCACCTGGGGTTTGATCGGGCCATTGCTCTGCTCGATGATCTGCTGCAACAGATACACCGTTGGCCTGAGCTGGACAACCTGGCCTTTGAGTTACGCCTGACGTTGTTGGAAACCACTTTGATGAAGTGTGAGGAACTCTTGCTCAAGCGAGATAGCGCCTTGTTTTCCCATGCCTGGCGTCACCACGAGGGCATGCTGGAGTTGCTGCTGGACAGGTGCAATCGATTTATGAAGGACTTCCAGCCGGTCTTCGCCGTCGACAGTCAGTCGGACTTTCTCCAGCGCAAAGAGGAAGCACGACTGACCCTGCTGCTCAGGGAGTCGGCGTTCTACCGTCTGGACTGTGAAGTTAGAAGAACGCCCCGGCAAGTGATTCAGGAAAACCTGCAAAACTGCCACAATGCCTTCACCAGAGGGTGGGGCTCGAGCGAATTTCATTGGCAAAATGGCACCAT
>JAQFVO010000915.1 GCA_027942505.1 Endozoicomonas sp.
GCCTGCAACCTTATGTCAACAGATTCAGGGAATTGGATAAAATGAACAGAGAAAAATGCAGGTCATAAAATAAGACCGGGAGTAGTTATGAATTTAGTTGTCTTGTCACCCTCTGCTTTCCCACAAGCGCAAGCAAGATTCGATAATTCTGTAAAGCCGCCAATGTTTGGGGCATCCAGTCAATTACAGCCAACTCTGGCGTCCCCTCAAAACCCATTGCCAGGCCAGAGAGTAATAACCCCTGCCGCAGTGGCCAATCGACTTAATCCAGTGGCAGCAGGCAGTGCTTCAGTATGTACATCCGTAATGGATACTCTGGTGGATTCAACCAGTCAGGAAACTCCGGTTGAATCATTGAGACAGTGTGATCCCTGTTCATGGAGGATAAATGATTCAACAGGTCAAGGCTCACTGACCCAATTGCCCATGACACTTCCGGCTGTTCAAACTGTCGAAAGCCGGTTTTCAGCCGCTGAGTGTGGTGGTCCAGGTATTAATTCTTACCCTACGATAGCATCAGTTGATGATCCTGAGGGTGGGATGGAAAGTTATTCAGCTTTGCCGGTGGAGAACGTGGGTGTTGAATTGCCCAATACAGTTCTGATTTCCGGTAATCACCAGCTGGGTGAAAGGGTTGGTGATACAGGCAGGTATTTTGAGGCTCTCCATGAGCAACAACAGTATTCAGAAATGGTAAGTGGTTTCGTAAATAAACCTTTCTCAGCAGTATTTGATCATGGACAAATGCCTTTTAAGCCGGATCTGTTTGCTGGTCCACCACTGGAGGAATTGATGCTGATGCTATCTGACGGCCCCCCTTTTCGTATCGAAACGGATAAGCTTACTACGCCTGAGGGGGATACTTTATTTAGGTCGGTTAGCTCATCTTCTGAACCAGGTACAAATTCTGAGCTTGCTGCGCATAATGATGATACTGGCTACGTGCTAACAGTAGAATCAATAGCTAACTCAAAATTGGAGCCAGTGCCAGAGGTTATAGAAGACCTGTCATCAGTCTGCAGTTCCCTGGCGCTTCCGGCATTGTTGGCTGACAGAGCTGAAATTGGTCAGCAGCGTATCCCGGATACTCAGGATAGAAAAAGCCGTGGGTCGGCAAATCGGAAAGTAAACAGGACGACCAAAAAGAAAAGCTGCCAACTCAGTAATCCTGGTAAATATATACTCGGCTTTTTGCTTGAGGAGCTGAACCTGCCGGATGATAAACGAATTATTCACTGGGAAATTCAAGAACGTGGAATTTTCAGGAAGGATCAACACATTAATCATGAACTGGCTCGGCGATGGGGGATTAAAAAGAATAATAAGAAAATGAAGTATGAGAGTTTGCATCGGGCAATTAGGTGTAATTACGGAAAAAAACATGAGGCAGGTAATTTAAAACATTTAGTTTTCGGTATAGACGGTCAATCACCAGTAAATTCAACGAGTCCTCTGTATCAGTTTAATATGAGCAGTGTGGCTGTTAAAGAACTTATCAGTTTATGTAATAAAAATCGTGCAGGATAAGATAAATGAAATAATAAACAAAGTCGGGGTCGTATACGGTCCGTTCCGCATTGCAAGGAAAGGTTGTTGCAATGGCTTTTAAAGAGTAATGCTTCCACTCTCCTGATACGAAAGAATAGAACGCCCACAAATTTCCTGAAATAACAGGATGAAATAATAAGGCATTCATAAATTTTTCAATCAAAAAAATGGGTGTCCATTTATCTATGGAGGCTGTTGCACCATCAGCTGACTGGCGCTATAACGTCGCTGCCCCCGGGCAATGCGCTCAGGTACGAGTTTCCCGCAAGCCTTCGAGCGACGCAGAGTGGAGAGGGTCAGTAGCCTGAGAGATGGAGTAACGGTTGCTCACAACAAATTCACTCAATTTGATTAGGTTTGAGCAACTGTAGATAGATTTTTGTTAACCGCAAGAAACCCCCAACTTTCTGCCAATCACAGAAACGATCTACGAACAGGATTCCTGAGATCACTCTTCATCATCGAAATCGTCTTCGTCGTCAAACACAAACGGATGACGGGATCGTTCACGCTCTTCCTCTTCCTCCTCATCACGCTCTTTCTTACTTTTCTTTCTTTCTGAGCGGTTGCCAGGTCCCTGACCGACAGTGGGCAGAATAATAGGAGGCAGTTGCTTTTGACCACTTTCAGCAAGGGGGATTGGCTGCATGGCCGCAGGTACGGCACTAGCCAGAATAGTGCTAAGTGGGGCGGAGAATGGCATGGTGGCGCTCAGGCTGGCTGGCGCTGGTGCAGCGGGCATACCCGGTTTGTTGGCCGCCCCATTAACCGGTGCGCTACTTACTTTCTGGCCATCAGGACGTGCACCATCAGGATTAATGCGGGCATTGCC
>JAQFVO010000853.1 GCA_027942505.1 Endozoicomonas sp.
GTCTGGATACGGGTTTTGGAATTGAGTTGCAGCAGTGGCTGGAAAGTATGTTGCAGCTGAAGCTGGAGCAGTTGAGTTTTGTTCAGGCTGACAGTGAGCAGGTAATTATCTTGCATCGTCAGTGTGTGGTGTTGCGTGATTTGTTAATGGAGTTGATTGGTAGTGGCCAGTGGTATGAGGAATAGCAGTTTTTATGAATTTATGTCAAAAGAAAGTGGCCGTTTGTGTCATTTGATTACCCAGCTGACTGGTAAGTTAAAATTTTCGGAACTGGTACAGGCACGAATTGACTTGTTGGAGGAACATCATCGGTACATGAGAAATATTCGTGACCGGGAAAGGGCGCAGAGAACCATTGCGTACCAGAAGCAATTGTTAACGAATCCTGATCAGGTATTTTTTTCCTTTCCGGCAAAAAAAAAGGGCCAATGCAAAAGGCCCGATTAGCTGTTGGTTGTTAGTGTAGCTGGATACTTAGAGTAAGCCCAGATGAACCTACAAAGTGAAGATGAATCGGACGAGTTGGCGTGGCCAGATCAGGACAGCAGCGATGCCCCTGAAGAAATGGTTTTAGCTGAACCCGAGCCTGAGCCTGAGCCTGAGCCTACACCAGATGACGATTTGGAAAGGTTACGGCAAAAGGTCAAAAGTGCTGAAGGTCGTTATACCCGGTTTGGTGAAGATATTGAATCAATGCGTCGTGAGTTGGCCGAGAAGGAGGGCCGGGAGCCGGAAATATCCGATACCCCGGTCTTGCCGGAAGGCTGGACTCTGGCGGATTGGGAAGATTTTGCCACGGATTCACCGACAGAAGCTGAATTATTGCAGGCCAGTGCCAGGGAGCAGAATCGTTTACGTCAACGAGTGGATGATTTTTATCGTCAGAATGTTGAGCAAGAATCGCGCAATGCGTTTCGGCAACGGGTGTTGGATGCGCACCCGGATTATGAACCGTTGATGGCGAAAGAGGGTCAGCAATTCAAGTCGTTCGTTGATCAGCAACGCAATCCGTTGTTGAAAAAAGCGTATCAGCAGGCGTACCACCAAGGTACCGCTGATGAGGTGGTTGAATTAGTCAATCAATACAAGTTATCAAGGCGCGGGTCAGATATGGATCGTCGGATCAATGATTCTCTGGCGGTGACTTCTCGATCATCGGTACCGGACAGCAGTAGCTATGGTGGTTTGCCGGATGCGAATGATGAGGATGGTGCTTGGGAATACTTTGATGATGAGAAAATCTGATCGGTGATCAGGTGCAGTGATGAGTGAGAACATAACAACTTACGGTGATATTAGTCCACGTACAGCGCAGTATGCTGCAAAGCGGTTATTGAAAAGGGCTATCCCGTATCTGGTACTGGAAAAATTTGGTCAAAGCCGGCCGTTGCCAAGGAAGCATTCTGACACGGTAAAGTTTCGCCGCTATGAGCGATTTCCCATACATCCGACACCGTTGACGGAGGGTGTTACCCCGTCAGCGCGCAAGTTAACGACTACGGACATACCTGCCCAGTTGCATCAATACGGTGATCGTATCGAGATTACAGACGTGATCATGGATACGCACGAGGATCCCGTAATGCAAGAGGGCATGGACATTTTGGGCGAGCAGGCAGCGCAGATGCTGGAAGTGGTTCGGTTTTATGCTTTGCGAGGCGGTACCAACGTGTATTATGCAAGTGGTGTGGCGAGTCGTGCTGAGGTGGTTGCGCCAATAAATTTGGCATTTCAGCGCAATGTGACACGTCAGTTAAAGCGGCAGGATGCGAGAACTATCACCAGGGTGGTTCGGTCAACGCCCAATTTCAATACAGAGAATGTGGCAGCGTCGTTTATTGCCATGTGTCATCCAGATCTTGAAAATGATTTGCGGGATATGCCGGGGTGGACCAGTACGGAGAATTACGGATCGTTGCCGCCTTATGAAAATGAGATTGGCAAGTGTGAAAGTATCCGTTACCTGACTTCGACCATTTTTGAACCCTGGATTGATGCTGGCGGGGCGTCGGATGATGTGTTGAGTGATGGTGGCAGCAAGGCAAATGTGTACCCGGTACTTTACGTCAGTGCTGATGCGTATGGCATTGTGCCGTTGAAGGGCAAGGGTGCAGTGAGGCCGATGGTCGTGAACCCGAAGCCGTCCGACAGTGATCCGTTGGCGCAACGTGGTCATATTGCCTGGAAGGCTTGGCAGACGGCGGTCATTTTAAACGATGCGTGGATGATTCGTGGTGAGGTCGCGGTGAGCAAGTGAGGTTGGCCGGGCAGGTTGCCCGGTTTTTTTTTGGGTCATAAAGTCGTTACCGCAAACAACTGAAAAGTTAAAAAATAATTTTTGATCTGTATTAATCACTGGTGATATGATCAGTAACATTGTTCATACTTAACTAATTAGGTATGAACATTGGAAACACGGCACCGGGGGAGTAGCTACCCACGGCAGGATTTTTCCTAGTGCGTCCGCGCCGTGTTTTCACCTGCTTAGCGCTAGGCACAGTCACTAGGATCTAGTATGAATCTTCTGATTCAGGACTCCCCGCACGTATTCAGCCCCAATTTGGCAAAAGCAATTGGCCTGCACGAATGTCTTATGTTGCAGCAACTCCATTGGCTTATCCAGCACAATGACTGCAATTATTACGATGGTCACTTCTGGTGGAAACACACAAACGCCCAGTGGGTAGAAACTCTCCCTTACTTTCAGAATGAGAAGCGAGTTCTTAAAACTATTAAGAACTTACGTTCTAAAAAACTGCTTTTTGCAGAAAGTTTAAGCTGGAAAATAGAGAAAATTCGTGGTGATCGAACGTTGTGGTATCGGGTCAACTATGAGGAAGTTGAACGCTTATCCAAAATGATCGAATCTGCAAAATTACGGAAAAAAATTGCCCAGGCAGAGGCAAAAAACAAGGCTACAGACCGCGTGGTTACTGGAAACTCCCAAAATGGGAGTATGGGACACACCCATTTTGGGAGTATGACTAGCACCCAAAATGGGAGGATGATTAAGAAGATTGAACTAGAAGATTTATTAAGTAAGTCAGTCACAGTAGCGCGCGCGCGAAATTTCTCTGTCGATCGGTCAGAAAATTTTTCAGATAATTTTTTTGTCCTGACCTGGCTAAGTACAGTTTTTAAGCAATTCCGATGTTAATTTAATACAACATCTCCTTGTGATGCCAATGCATTGAGTTGAAAACCCTTATAACAAAAAGAGCATGTGCAAGGAGATTTCATCGGGCAATATTTGTTCCTTCTTCTGTGCTACATCTTCTACCGATAATTTGGTCATTCTCGTTCTGTGAAAGTGCACCAAACT
>JAQFVO010000959.1 GCA_027942505.1 Endozoicomonas sp.
TGAGTCCAGGAACCAGGAAAACTGTGCCGTCCTGATGGTTTCCCACGACCTGCACCTGGTGATGGCATCCACCGACAAGGTGATCTGTATCAATCAGCATGTCTGCTGCTTCGGCCATCCGTTACAGGTGAAGCAACACCCTGCCTATCTTCAGCTGTTTGGCCATGAGTCTGCTGAGCTGGCGGTCTACACCCACAACCACGACCATCAACATGGTGCTGATGGCCATGTTGTTGCTGGCAACTCTTCCAAAGGTAAATAACCATGCCTGATCTTCTCTTGTACGCCTCACTGGCAGGCTATGGCGTGGCAATTCTGGCGGCCCCTTTGGGCTGTTTTGTGGTTTGGCGGCGCATGGCTTACTTTGGTGATACTCTGTCCCATTCGGCATTGCTCGGAGTCTCACTGGGCTTGTTGCTGAAGGTAAATATCAACTTGGCAGTGATCCTCAGTTCCATGATGATTGCCATGCTGCTGGTCACCTTTCAGGAGAAACAACGGATAGCTTCAGACACGCTGCTGGGTATCCTGGCTCACAGTGCGCTGTCGATTGGCCTGGTAACCGTCAGTTTTGCCGATAATGTGCGGGTTGATATGATGTCCTACCTGTTTGGTGACCTGCTGGCCACCGGTTCGTCTGACCTTTACTGGATTTACGGGGGAGGCGCTCTGGTTCTGGCCACACTGGTCTGGCTGTGGAAACCGCTGTTGTCGATGTCGGTTCATGCCGAGCTGGCCCAGGTTGAAGGCGTGCCGGTGCAAAAACTGCGGATGATTCTGACGCTGTTGATGGCCCTGGTGATTGCCGTGGCCATGAAAATTGTTGGCGTGTTGCTCATTACCTCGTTGATGATTATTCCTGCCGCTACCGCCCAGCGCCTGGCCAGAACACCGGAACAGATGGTGTTTTTTTCTGCCCTGCTGGGTATTTTTAGCGTTTCCGGTGGCTTGGCTGCTTCGTGGCACTTCGACACCCCCGCCGGGCCCTCTGTGGTGGTATCGAGCTTTATACTGTTTTTGATGACAGCGTTGGTCAGAAAAAGGCAGTAGTGCCTTACCAGTCTCTTTACAGGTATTTTGAGGACAAAGTCTGATTGCACAACCGCTGGTGTTTACTACTTCTTGAGAAGGCTATAACTCGTATGACTACCGGTTTACATTCAGGTAAACCGGTGAATTGTCTCTTCATTTGCCGACATGGTTAAGCACTGCCAATAATTTTGCCGGATCCAGGGGAGGCCGGATAAATCCCTGATAGTCTCCCTCAGGGTTAATCAGCGTCAGGTTGGCACCATGATCAACCAGGTAAAAATCATCCTCTGCATCAACCACTGGGGTAAACGGCACATTCATCTGTACCGCCAGGTTGTAGACATTGTTTATCTCACCAGTCACCCCGATAAAGTCTTTATTGAAATAGGGTACGTAGTTTTTCAGTTTTTCTGCCGTATCCCGATCCGGGTCCACCGTCACCATAATATATTGCATATTTTTGGCTATTTTGGGTGACTGCTCTTTAATGAGGGCATCGAACTTGTTCAACTGGCTGAGCGTGGCCGGGCAGATATCGGGGCAAAAGGTAAAACCAAAGTACACTAGGGTCCATCGCCCTTGCAGATTCTTCGCCGTGAATGGCTGGCCGTTATGATCGACCAACTCAGTCATGGTAAAGGCTCTGGGTGTATCAAAGATCACCGTGCCCATCTGCTGCAGCTGTTCTTTCGACAGCGGCGGTTTGTTGAGAAATTTGTTCACGGTCAAGCCAAGCACCATGGCAATGGCTGCCAGAACAATGGTGACCGTCTTCCTTACCGCCTTACTCTTCGAGTTATTGTCCACAGGCACTCCTTAAATCCAGAAATAGATTGAGTAGTGATCAACCAGCAGAGCGACAAACAACAGCATCAGGTACGTTATGGAGTACTTGAAAGTTTTGATGGCAGCATGGGGGCGGCTGTCGCGGAGTAGAACAACAGCCCAATAGAGAAACCGCGCACCAAGAACTGTGGCACCAATCAGATAGATAACGCCGCTCATACCGGTCAGGAAAGGGAGCATGCTGACCACGAGCATAATCAATGTGTAAAGCAGAATATGCAGCTTGGTATACGCCTCGCCATGGGTAACGGGCAGCATGGGCACATCGGCCTTGGCGTACTCTTCTTTACGATGAATGGCCAGAGCCCAGAAGTGCGGAGGTGTCCAGGCGAAGATGATCAACACCAGCAACAATCCATGACTTTCAAAGTGCCCTGTTACCGCCGTCCAGCCGAGCAGCGGAGGAGCCGCACCAGCGAGCCCACCAATAACAATATTCTGTGGCGTTGCCCGCTTGAGGATCAGGGTATAGACCACGGCGTAACCCATCAACGACGCAAAGGTCAGCCAGGCCGTCAGCGGGTTAATCAGTACAAACAGGACAGTCATACCAATTGAGCCGAGCGCCAGTGCAAAGAGGATTGCCTGCACCGGGCCAACGCGACCGGTGGCCACCGGTCGCTTCTGGGTTCTGGCCATGATGATGTCGATTTGCCGATCGACCACGTGGTTGACCACTGCCGCGGCTCCAGCGCACAGAGCGATACCCAGATTACCGAAAAAGAGGATATCCACAGGCACCCAGCCAGGTGTGGCCAGGTACATACCGATGACGGAGGTTAATATCATCAACGCAACCACCTTGGGCTTGGTCAGCTCAAGATAGTCGCGCCAACTGGTGCCGGTTATCGGCAACGCATTACTCTGGCTCATGATCACCCTCCCTGATCCTGATCAAGTGCTTCTGGCGCAGAGGCACCACCAAAAAGATAGTAGTTATAGGCCACCACCGATAGCAGCAGCAGTGCCCCACCCAGATTGTGAGCAACGGCCACGTTCAGTGGCAGATTCCAGATAATATTGCTAAGGCCGAGGGCAATCTGAATTACCAGCATCATCAGAATCAGCAGTGCCAGCCGGCGCAGCATCACATCACCAGACCTGGACGACGCTCGTAAGGCAATAAATACATTTATCGTCAACAGTACGGTGATAAGTACCGCACCGACACGGTGGGCAAAGTGAATGGCTGTTCTGGCTTCGGCGTGCAACTGTCCGCCCAGGTAGTTTGGACCAATATCCTGACCGACGTGGAAACCTTCCGAAAAATTCATCGGGGGTAACCACTGCCCCTGACACATGGGCAAGTCGGGGCAGGCCAGCGCGGCATAATTTGAACTGACCCAGCCACCAAGGGTGATCTGTCCAACCACAGCCAGCAGACTGAGCACGGCAATGCCTTGCAACAGCCGCAGGTGCTCGCCTGTGAGTTTTTTCTGATGCCTGCCTGAAAGCCTGAGCGTCAACAGAAATAGTAAACTGAACGTGGTGAACCCACCGAGCAGGTGAGCCGTGACCACCTGTGGCCATAGCTTCAGTGTCACCGTCCACATACCAAAGGCGGCCTGAAGTGTGATCAGGAGCAGGATGAAAATGGGCAGCTTGATGGGTTGGCCCGGTTCGTGCCGATGCCTTACAGCCCGAATCACAATGGCCAGCACCATCAGCATCAGACCACCAGCAATATAGCGGTGAATCATCTCAGCCCAGCCTTTGTCCACCTCGACCGGCGCGTTGGGAAAAAGCGACTCGGCCTGTGCAATCTCCACAGCGCTATCAGGAACAGTCAGGAAGCCATAGCAGCCGGGCCAGTCCGGACAACCGAGACCTGCGTGGACCAGGCGAGTATATGCCCCCATGCCGACCACCATGCTGGCAAAAATGGTGGCAATCAGTGCCAGATAAAATCCCTTTTTTCTCATCTTGGTATTGTTCATAACCAGATACCTGCAACCAAATTACCCATTAGTAACTGTTCATTAACCGCAAAAGTAACCAAAAAAACAGCATGTATCCAACAATAATCATTTAATACCCATTAGCCGATATTCGAGGCTTTCAGCAGTTTTTTCAGATCATCAAGCAAATCACCACCCGGCTGTTCAGCCTGGTAGCCCATGATCAGATTTCCCAACGGATCGATTATGAAAACTTGATTTCCCGGCCACTGCTCCAATCCCAGCACCTTTTTTACCTGCTCTTCATCGGCGGTGAGCCAGTGAATTCCCGGATGTTCAGTGGTCAGTTCGGAAGAGGGGGTTGGTTGTTGCGGCGCAACGTAGAAGCGAGTTACCCGGTCGGCATCCTTACCCAGGGCTATGTGCACCTGGCGGGTTTTGTAGAGACTGTCAACACACTGAGCTTCCTGGCAGTAAGTACTTCCAAATACAACCACACGCCACAGCCCTTCGGTCATTGCTGCCTCAAAGGTTTGCTCACCTTGTTTCAGGTGCAGATCAGCGAAGCTGGCCGGTGGTGAGAGCAACTCGCCTTTGTTAGTTCGTCCATCAGGTAACCAGAGGCCGGTAAAATACATAATCCAGGCCAGAGACATCGCTGCGAACGGGATCAGAAAAAGCAGGGCAAGCTGAAGTCGATTGCGGCTTTTCAGTTTCGAGCTTTGATTAATGGTTGTCGTGACCATCTCACACCTCGTACTTGTTATTGTTGTTCCTGCCTGAGCGTATCATGTGGAATCCATACAACAACATCATTACCAGTGCCATGGCAAACCACTGTACGGCGTAGCCCATGTGTTTACCGGGTTTCAGGTTGACTACCACCGGGCGAACCTGCTCTGCCTGTGCCTGATCAGCTCCGAGTACCAGATAGAAGTTCAGCATCGGTTCTCCCAGGGCAGCAGAGACCTTCTCCTGATTGTACGCCTGAATACGTTTCGGCCAGTCTTCGAGCCAGGTGTCTTCCGCCAGCATGAAGGGCTCGCCCAGCGGCTTATACGCAAATCCGGTCAATACCAGATGTGTAGAATCAGTAGTGATTTCGGGTAGCTGTTGCCGTTGACCGGCAGGAATCCAACCCCTGTTGATCAGTAACCACTGACCTTCATCCGTCACAAATGGCATGAACAGTTCGTATCCTGCCTCCCCCCGGAAAATCTGGTTATCCAGCAGAAAATAACGTTCAGGATCAAAGCGGCCACTAACCGTAAGGGGCATGTAGAGTGGATCTTCCTGGTGCTGAAGCTGTCTGAGAGTCAGGGGTTCCAGAGCGTGTCTGGCCTCGTAGGCCTGCTCCAGCGACAATTTTTGCTCGTATCGGGAGAGCTGCCAGAAGCCAAGCATCAGCAGTATGGGCAGTAAGGTCAGTACCAGCGCGGTCAACTTAACTCTGAATGCAATCATCGGATGATCTTTGTGTGCTAATGTAGACAAAAAAATGTGTCGCTGAGTAACCTGTGGATAACTATTTTGGGTTGGCTATATGTGGATAAAATTCGTCGTAATCACACTTTTTATTGGTGTTGTGGTCAGTCTGGGTACTGGCTTTTACTTCCTGCTGACCGAGAAAAAAAGCTCAGCGAAACTGTTAAACTCCCTGAAGGTCAGGATCAGCCTGACCGTTTTGATCATGATTATTGTTGTTGTCGCCTGGCTGCATGGCGATATTCACAGCCAGGCCCCTTGGCTGCACCGTTAAGGTGCGCTAAACCAGATAGACGAAAATGAACAGACCAATCCACACCACATCTACAAAGTGCCAGTACCAGCTGGCCGCCTCAAAGCCGAAATGGTTATCTGACTCAAAATGCCCCTTGTGAACCCGCACCAGCATAATCGCCAGCATGATCGCCCCCAAGGTGACATGAGCACCGTGAAAGCCGGTCAGCAAGAAAAAGGTTGAGCCGTAGATTCCGGCGCTCAGGGTTAGCCCAAGTTCGTGATAGGCCTCGATATACTCCTCAGCCTGAAAAAACAGAAACGCAGCCCCCAGAACCAGAGTGGCAGCCAGCCACAGTTTAATTTTCTTCCGATGGTTTGCTCTCAGAGCATGATGAGCCAGGGTCAGGGTAATACTTGACGCCACCAGCAACAGGGTGTTGAGCAGAGGTAAATGGAAGGGGTCAACCACATTGGCGGCGCCGACAAAGAGATCATTATCCGGGTTAACCATCAGTGGCCACTGGGCAGCAAATTCTGGCCAGAGCAGTTCATGGGTCATGGCTCCGTCACCTTCACCTGCCAACCAAGGCACCGCCAAAACACGGACGTAAAACAGTGTTCCGAACAGGGCGAAAAAAAACATCACCTCAGAGAAGATGAACCAGAACATACTCCAACGGAACGTACGATCCATTTGGGCGCTGTAGAGGCCTGAGCGAGACTCGTGAATGACATTGCTGAACCAGCCAAAGAGCATCCAGGCCATTAGCAATCCACCAGCGTAGAACACATAGTGTGCACTGGAGTCTTTCACACCAGCAGACATGTCGTTCATCATCATGCCAGCGCCAAGCAGCGTTAAAAACAGGCCGATGGAAGCGATAATCGGCCACTTACTCTGGGCCGGAACATAATAGGAACCTTCGGAAGCCATAACGTTTTTTTTCTCCTCTCCTGATCTGGCAGGGAGTACCGCGAATTCTCCCGGGATATTCAGTACATGTGGGTAACGTCAAACAGCGTGTAGGATAAGGTTAGCTTTTTTATATGCTTTGGCAGATCCTGATCGACGATTATCCGCAGGGGCATGACCTTTTCTTCACCTGCCTCCAGTGTTTGTGTGGTAAAGCAGAAGCACTCCACTTTATGCAGGTAATTTGTCGCTTCAAAGGGAGTCACACTGGGGATGGCCTGACCAATCATTCTTTTGTCAGAAGGGTTTCTGGCCACAAAGGTCAGCAGACCGGGCTCACCAGGATGTACGGTCACCTGAGGCGTGCTGGGAGAGAAATCCCAGCCCATGCCGGCATTTTTGGTGGCAACAAACTGCACTTTAATTTCACGACTGGTGTCCACTTTGGCTTCGGCAGCTTTGTATAAGTACGGGTCTGGGTCGGTTTTGCCATTAAGGCCTGTGACCTGGCAGAAGACGTTGTACAAAGGCACCATGGCAAATCCAAAGGCGAACATGCCACAAGCTACCAGGATTGAGCGCAAAACGGTCCGTTGCGTTGATTGCTCAACCGTTTTCACGTTGTCTGCCCGATCCTGGTTGCTCATACAAAACTCCTGTCTCTTACTTCACGTCTGGCGGTGTTGTGAAAGTGTGGTACGGTGCTGGTGACGGTACGCTCCACTCCAGTCCTTCTGCACCTTCCCAAGGCTTGGCTGCAGCTTTTTCCCCGCCACGAATGCACTTGATGATGATGAACAGGAACAGAAACTGAGTGGTACCGAACAGGAAGCCACCAATACTGGATATTTCGTTGAAGTTGGCAAACTGCAAGGCATAGTCAGGAATCCGCCGGGGCATGCCAGCCAGTCCTACGAAATGCATCGGGAAGAACGTCAGGTTCATACCGATGAACGACATCCAGAAATGGACCTTGGCCAACGTCTCGTCATACATATGACCAGTCCATTTGGGCAACCAGTAATAGGTAGCGGCAAAGATGGCGAAGATGGCTCCGGGCACCAGCACGTAGTGGAAGTGAGCCACGACGAAGTAGGTGTCATGGTACTGGAAGTCGGCGGGCGCAATGGAGAGCATCAAACCGGAAAACCCACCAATGGTAAAAAGCACCACGAAAGCGGTGGAGAAGAGCATGGGCGCCTCAAAGGTCATCGAACCTCTGAACATAGTGGTTACCCAGTTAAACACCTTCACCCCTGTTGGGACAGCAATCAGCATGGTGGCGTACATGAAGAACAGCTCACCGATCAACGGGATACCGACGGTAAACATGTGGTGTGCCCAGACAATAAACGACAAAAAGGCGATGCTGGCGGTGGCATAAACCATGGAGGTATAACCAAACAGATGTTTGCGGGCAAAGGCCGGAATAATGGCCGAAACGATACCGAAGGAGGGCAGAATCATTATGTACACTTCGGGGTGACCAAAGAACCAGAAGATGTGCTGGAACAGCACCGGATCACCACCACCACCGGCGTTGAAAAAACTGGTACCAAAATGGATATCCATCAGCATCATGGTGACTGCCCCGGCCAGTACCGGCATGACAGCAATCAGCAAGTAAGCGGTGATCAGCCAGGTCCAGACAAACAGCGGCATCTTCATCATGGTCATGCCCGGAGCACGCAGGTTGAGGATGGTCGCAATGATGTTAATGGCCCCCATAATCGAAGAAATCCCCAACATATGGATGGCAAAAATGAAGAAGGTGGTTGAGGGTGGGCCATAGTCAGTGGACAGAGGTGCGTAGAAGGTCCAGCCAAAGTTAGGGCCACCGCCTTCCATAAACAGCGTGCTGATTAACATGACGGCAGCGAAAGGCAGAATCCAGAAGCTCCAGTTGTTCATCCGTGGCATGGCCATATCTGGCGCGCCAATCATCATGGGGATCATCCAGTTCGCCAGACCGACAAAGGCCGGCATTACCGCACCGAAAACCATGATCAAACCGTGCATGGTGGTCATCTGGTTGAAGAAGGCCGGCTCGACAATCTGCAGCCCGGGCTGAAACAGTTCAGCGCGGATAATCATGGCCATGGCGCCACCGGTCAGAAACATGGCAAAGCTGAACCACAGGTACATGGAGCCAATGTCTTTGTGGTTGGTGGTCAGGACCCAGCGCATCAGACCCTTGGCCGGCCCATGATCCTCATGAGCCTTGACATCGGTGTCGACGGAATCAGTTACTGTAGACATTTTTGAGCTCCTTACAGGCTCGCCTGTTGGTTTTCGGGCATGGTCTGCCTGGCCGGGTCTTCTTCGTATTTGCCAGTTTTCTTGTAGTCAACAATCTCTTTGGGGGTGACCATCTCACCGGTGTTGTTGCCCCAGGCATTGCGTTCGTAAGTAATGACGGCAGCGATATCCACCTCACTGAGCTGTCCGGCAAACGATTGCATGGCGGAGCCCTTTTTACCGTTCATGACAATATCCACATGGGCACCGATCTGATCTGCTTCAGTGGCCATCGGACTGCCCTTGAGGGCCGGGAAAATGGGTGGCATACCGGCACCGTTCGGCTGGTGACATACGGCACAGACTTTGTTGTAGACCTGCTCACCGCGAACCATCAGCTCGTCCATACTCCAGACCTTGTCGTTCAGCTCGCGCTCCCTGGAGGCCTCTGCTTTCTTTTCTTTCAGCCACTGGTCAAATTCTTCTTCGGACTTGGCTTCGACAACGATTGGCATGTAGGCGTGGTTCTTACCGCACAGTTCAGCGCACTGGCCGCGATAGGTGCCCGGAACATCAATGTTCGTCCAGGCTTCGTTAATGAAGCCTGGAATGGCGTCACGTTTTACAGCCAGGGCCGGGACCCACCATGAGTGGATTACATCTGCGGCAGTAACCAGGAAGCGTACCTTTTTACCCACCGGCAGCACCAAAGGTTCATCAACCTCCAGCAGATAGTTGGGATTCTTGTTGCGCACATTGTGAATCTGCTCAATGGGGGTGCTCAGGTTACTGAAGAAGGATACGTCTTCACCTAGGTACTCGTATTGCCATTTCCATTGATAACCGGTGATTTTGATATCTACATCAGCTTCATCGGTATTGTAGATTTCAACCAGGGTTTTGGTGGCAGGAATAGCCATCAGTACCAGGATAAGAAATGGAATTGATGTCCATACAATTTCCACCAGCGTGCTTTCATGGAATTGTTGAGGAACGGCACCTTTGGATTTGCGATGTTTATATATGGAGTAGAACATGACACCAAAGACTATCACGCCAATAACGGCGCAGATGGTCATGATGGTCATGTGGAGACCGTAAATATTACGACTGACAGCCGTAACGCCTTCGGTCATGTTGACTTCCCACGCAGCATGGCCACTACCCGCTACAGCCAGCCCTGCAAGAAGAAGAGTGAGAGTTTTTGCCTGCTGCATCATTATTCCCTTACATCCCCAGGTTTTCCGCCAACCAGGACGGAGACTTCTTGTTATCATCGTGCAGATTTGCTGTGCTGCTTTACCACTTAGAGATACGACCGACAACAGGGCTAAGGGCCAACTGGCTGCGAGCTTCATGACGGCGACCCATCCATTGGTCTGACACGGTTGCAAACTCCCATCATTCCTACCCCCCTTCACGAAGCCAATTTAGCTAGGCTTACGCAGCAAAGTACTGCGTGGATTCATTGGGTAGAATTGATTATTTATCTATCTGACCTGAAAAACCCCACGACATCTAATCAAGAGCAGATATGCAATCAAGACCAAGCCAAACTTACTCTTCGCATAACTGCAAATCGAACACCTCCAGCCAGATCACGACTCTGGCAAACCAATCTGAGCAGAACACACCTTGCCTGACAATAATCGTCCACAGAGTATAGTTCTACAAATCCATTAAACAACACGATGAACAGAAATGAAATCTTCAGTTTCAAACTCCTCGTCGTCAGGGTGTATTCAACGAGTGGGGTTGTATATAAACCAACAGCGCTTCCTGATCACCTGATTTCACCATAAGAGAATTAAAAGTATTTACCGAAGACTTTATTATTCCATCTTGTTTTGTTAATAGAACTATGGTTTTAATGATTTATCGGACAATCATCCTCTGTGTTTACAACACAGACGAACAAAACCAAATCAATGTTGGGGAAAAGCATGAATGTAGAGAACATTCGCGAGTTAATCCGGAGTGCTAACGAATTAGAACTAAAGAACCATTATCTGCAAAAACTCATTAATGTCCAACCTTTGCACCACTCTATCGTCCTCTCCGATCACAATGCCCACGAAAGCTTACTGGCCTTTGCCAGAGACTACATCAACAGTGTTCCCGATGTTCTGGTGGCTCTGAGCGATGTGTCTCAAGCTGCTGGGATTGCCAGCTTTATAGAGCCGTTACTGAACATTGCGATGGAGAATTTTACCATTGCCCCGTCAGGGCTTGATCAGTTACTCGACAAGGCATATTTTGCCCACCGACTGATCGAGGAAGCGGCTGACTTTTACTCTAACCCGGATATTTCATAAATAAGAGCAGGTTCCGCCCAATCACTTGATATGATTGGGTCGACCAAAAGAAA
>JAQFVO010000975.1 GCA_027942505.1 Endozoicomonas sp.
TGGACTGTACAGGATCCACCCCACAGGGAGGTGAATGCCCGGATAGATGGCTATCCCTGCCAAATGGGTTCCGTACAATCCCTGAATGACAGCACAGTAACTTGAACTTTTGCAACAGCCTCTGAAGGGAGAATCGCTGCGTAAGAAAAGGCAAAACTGGTAAAATCGGGACCCAATCCTAATCTGCAAACCGATGCGTCACTCCGGAGGGGGGGGATTGTTTATGGAGTAATTGGCAGAGTGCTCCGGAATGCGCATCACCAAGGTTGCAAATATCAAATGTTCTTGAAAAACTCTGGACCGTGAGCCTCCTATGGGTTTCTCAAAATAGTAGAGCACTAATAAAATCGGGTAACAAAAAGCACAAACCCACCGCAACAATGCCGAAAATAAGCAGGGTATAGTGCACAGGTTCTGGCCTGGTAAATAAACTACGCTGTTTCCATGCGAATTTGGCCTGTTCAGCCGAAAGGACACCATAAAACCTGCTTACAAGCAAACCAGAAAGTATAAAAGACAGGGTTCCCATCGGCGCATACCAAGGCCAGGCGATACCCACCAGATAGATGCTAACTATTGATACCAAGCTAACCATACTGCCAGCAAGAACACCCTGCTCGTTGGCAGTTTTGGAAAATAGTCCTAGCAAAAAACTGCCAAGTCGAATGCCTACAAACAGAGACATCAAGGTAGCAACATTCTTCAGGACTGACTCATTGGAAATGGCCAGCAGTGACGGAATAATAATGAGAACAGAACACCCAAGGCTGGTAAACCGGGCAAAGGTTTCGTAGTGAGCCGGTTCTGCATCTTGGCAAACAAAACGTTGGTAAATATCGTAAGTAGTCACTGTGGCCATGGAGTTATAAGTTGAGTCCAGTGTCGACATAGCCGCTGCAATCAGTGCCGACATAACCAGACCAATAACCAGTGGTGATGTGTGATTAAAGACAAAGTCCAGAATGATATTATTACTGTTGGCAAATTCGGCACCACCATAAAATAGAAACAGTTTTAATCCGATTATACCGAGCAAGAGATAAATGAAGAAACTACCAAAGCCGCAGATCAGCATTGACTTTTGTGCCTCTTCCAATGACTTGGCGGCCAGTGTTCGCTGGATGATCAACTGGTTAGAGCCATAAACACTGAGATGTAAAAAACTGACGGCGATTAGCCCCGCCATTAACGAGGTATCACTCTTAAGACTGGTCGACAAATCTATGACGTTCAATCGATTCAAAAAATCAGTACTCACCTCTACCACCGTCAACTGATCCGATAAGGAAGCCAGAATGGCAAAGCAACCAAACAATAACACCAGTGACTGCAGTACGTCTGTCCATATCACCGTTGTGATACCACCAAAATAGGTGTAAGCAGCCGTAAACAACGATAAGGCAATGATGGCTTCATGAATCTCAATGGGAATCACCTTGACCAAAATCAAGGCCACGGCATAGAGCACAATACCGGAGGAGATGCATTGCACGACAATAAAAATTACTGAGTTTAACAGCCTGGCTTTTACACCAAAACGAAGCTCCAGATATTCGTAGATCGACTGTACTCTCAGGCGATAGAAGACAGGAATAAAAAAGACAATGGCAAAAAAAATAACAAATGGGTAGTTCAGATGGATTGCAAGTGACTTCAGGCCATCCTGATAGACCCAGCCTGGTACACCAATGAAAGACATTGAACTGACATAAGTGGCCAGAATCGATACTCCCACCGTTATCCAGCCAAACTGCCGGTTACCAGTGGAAAAGTCATTTCCCTTATCATAACGTCGATTGACAAGGTAGCTGATCAGGATAGTGAGCCCCGAGTAGACAGCCATCACAAAAAAACTTATGGGGTTCGCCATCAATAAAAGCTCCTGAGTTTCGGAGCCATTCTATTCACTGTTATTTTGCGTTAAATACGGAAACATCCGTTAATAGAAAGGCTTTTCCTTATAGGCAGGTACAAAGGGTGCTCAGCCTGATTAATGTCAGCCTTAGAGATTATGAGCAATAGGAAAGCCGTATTGATTCATTTTCTTCCA
>JAQFVO010001043.1 GCA_027942505.1 Endozoicomonas sp.
AACAGCCCGGCGCTCAGCTATTAACGGAAAGGAGGTGCGTAGAGGATACCGCCATCATTCCAAAGGGCGTTGAGACCGCGCTCTATCTTGAGGGGAGAACCAGTGCCCACATTGCGCTCAAAAACCTCTTCGTAATTCCCCACCTGCTCAAGGATGCGCCGTGACCAGTCATCATCCAGGCCCAAGCCATTCCCTTTGGGGCCTTCAAGGCCCAACAGACGGCGAACATTGGGATCTTTGGAGTTCAGGCTGGCGCTGATGTTGGCCGAAGTCACGCCCAGCTCCTCACCATTGACCATGGTGAACAGGCTCCATTTGACGATATTGAACCACTGGTCATCGCCCTGACGCACCACCGGCCCGAGGGGTTCTTTGGAGATCACCTCCGGCAGCACCATTCCGGAGTCGGGCTTGGCAAGACGGATGCGCACGGCGTAGAGCTGGGACTGGTCAGAGGTCAGCACATCGCAGCGGCCAGAGTCGAAGCCCTTGGTGGTGGCATCGGTGGTATCAAACACTACCGGCTCAAACTTCATGTTTTTAGTGCGGAAATAGTCCGCCAGATTCAGCTCACTGGTGGTACCGGACTGGATGCACACGGCAGCACCATCAAGCTCCAGGGCACTACTGACGCCCAAGTCTTTTTTCACCATAAAGCCCTGGCCATCGTAGTAGGAAACACCGGCAAAGTTCAGACCCAGCGAGGCGTCACGGGTCAGCGTCCAGGTAGTATTTCTCGACAGCAGATCTATTTCGCCGGATTGCAGAGCGGTAAAACGCTCCTTGGCGGTCAGGGGAACAAACTTGACCTTGCTGGCATCCTTCAGGGTGGCGGCAGCAACGGCCCGGCAGACATCCACATCCATACCGCTCCAACGCCCCCGGTCGTCCGGGCTGCTAAAGCCGGGCAGGCCAGTGTTGACGCCGCAGGAGAGATAACCCCGATCCAGTACCGACTCCAGGGTGGAAGCAAAAGAAGATGTGGACGACAGCGCGACAAGAGCGCCGAGCACAACGGCCCGTAGACGGTTCGGCATGAGATCAATCCTTACTTGTAATTATTATTCCTGCCGGCGAGGCACAGCTCCAAGAGGTCGCACTCCTGAAGAGCGCAGCACTGATGAGTATTGCAACGCGTCACGACCGCATCGCTGCCAGCGGCGATTCCAAAGTAGATGAAGATCTTACACAATGCAACGAAAAGATAGATTGACAAGAGCGCCGCCCGCTACCCGCTTTCCACCACCGGAGAACCAGAACCACTTGTGCTTTTGCGGGAAGCGGGCGGCGGGGAGCGGGTAGCGTTCTGAAAAGCTGTATTCCCCGACGCTTGTGTTAAACTGCCGTCCATTTCGATAAACATGCAGTGATAATTCACCAATGCCCCAAATAATCAGCGAACACTATAAGGCCATTATTGAGTCGATCGGTGAAGACATCCACCGGGAAGGCCTCAGAGACACGCCGCTGCGTGCCGCCAAAGCGATGCAATACCTGACCCGGGGATACCATCAAACCCTGGAAGAGATCGTTAATGGTGCGGTGTTTGAATCGGACATCAGCGAGATGGTAGTTATCAAAGACATCGAGCTGTACTCCATGTGTGAGCATCACTTGCTGCCGTTTATTGGCAAATGCCATATCGGTTACGTCCCCGATGGGAAAGTGCTTGGCCTGTCCAAGTTTGCCCGTATTGTCGATATGTTTGCCCGCCGTCTGCAAATTCAGGAGAACATGACCAAACAGATTGCCGATGCCATCATGGCGGTGACCAACGCCAGGGGCGTGGCCGTGGTGATCGAGGCGCAACACATGTGCATGATGATGCGCGGTGTGGAAAAGCAGAACTCATCCATGACGTCGTCAGTTATGCGCGGGCTGATGAAAGATAACCAGCCGACCAGGGAAGAGTTTCTGCGCTTTATCCGTTGAGGAATGGCCACTTAATAATGTCCCAACCGCCTTGAAAAGCATAAAAGCCTCGAACCACGAAGGACACGAAGAGCAAAAAGGAAAAGAAAAGCTCTTCTTTGTGCTCTTCGTGTCCTTCGTGGTTCCCTTCTTTTCAGGGCCTTTTGCGACACCCTCGACAGCGGGTTACACCAAAATTAAAGCTGATACAGCCTGGCAAGGTACTCTGCAACAGCGTGGTCGTTGCAGTGACCAATTTGCTCATTGCCGGGCAAGCTCTTGACCAGCATGGGGTCGGCGTTACCCATGATCACTCCCTTGCCCACTTCGGCCAGCATTTCCAGGTCATTCATGCCATCACCAAAGGCGATGGTATCAGCCAGTGTATAGCCTTTCAGGGCCAGTACCTCGGCCAGGGCATTGCCTTTGCAGACGCCTGGTGCCATCACTTCCAGGCACTCCGGCAAAGAGAAGGTGGTGGCTAGCTGATCACCATACTCTGTGCGGATACGTTCAGCCAGCGGTTGCAGATCATCATGGGCGAGGGCGACGTAAAAGATCTTCTGTATGGCATCGGTGTCTAGCGAGTCAAAATCAGCAAGGGTAAAGGTAAAACCGCTCTCCTTGTGAAATTCGTTCAGCGTCTCGTCACCCACCTCCAGCAGCCACTGTTCACCTTTATAGACGTTGGTGTGTACCTTCTCCACCAACGGCTTGCTCAGGGCCAGCAGGGGCTGCACCAGTGGTGCGGGGATATCATGGTGAATGATCATCTCCCCGCGGGGGTTATGGACTCTGGCACCATTACTGGTGATCAGGTACATATCAATACCCAGTTGTGCCCGTATTCTTTCCACATCCTGGTAGTGACGGCCGGTAGCAAAAATAAATTTGATACCTTGCCGGCTCAACTGCTGAATAACGTCACGGGTTCTTGGCGTCAGCTCGTGCTGTTTGTTGAGCAAGGTGCCGTCAAGATCGGACACAACCACTGGGTACATAGTTACCTCGGGCAAAACTTAAGAGAAAACCAATTCACCATCGCGAACGTCCACTTTTATGGTGTCGCCAGGCTTGTACCTGCCCGACAAAATGGCCTCGGCCAGTGGGTTCTCAATGCTGCGCTGGATGGCACGCTTGAGTGGGCGCGCCCCGTAGACCGGATCAAAGCCGACCTCCGCCAGCTGCTGCATGGCGTCATCAGAAAGTTCCAGTTTCAAATTATTGTCAGATAGCCTGCGGTCCAGATTGGCCAGCTGTATCCTGGCAATGGAACGAATCTGGCTGGCCGCAAGTGGATGAAATACTACCACCTCATCGATCCGGTTCACAAATTCCGGCCGGAAGTGATTGCCCACAACGTCGATCAGGGTGTGTTTCAACTCCTCGAAATCGGTCTCACCGGTCTCCTTGTCCCGGAAGGTCTGAATCAGGTCTGAGCCCAGATTGGAGGTCATGACGATAACGGTGTTTTTAAAGTCCACCGTTCTGCCCTGGCCGTCGGTTAAACGACCATCTTCTAATACTTGCAACAGGATGTTGAAGACGTCCGGATGGGCTTTTTCCACTTCATCAAGCAGCACCAATGAATACGGCTTGCGACGTACAGCTTCGGTCAGATAACCACCTTCTTCATAGCCAACATAGCCCGGAGGTGCGCCCAGCAGGCGGGAGACAGAGTGCTTCTCCATAAACTCGGACATATCGATACGGACAATGGCATCTTCGGTATCAAACAGAAATTCGGCCAGCGCCTTGCACAGTTCGGTTTTACCAACACCGGTTGGGCCGAGAAACATAAATGAGCCGTTAGGCCGGTTCGGATCGGCCAGACCGGCGCGGGAGCGGCGTACTGCGTTGGCGACGGCTACCACGGCTTCATCCTGACCCACTACGCGCTTGTGCAGGGCATCTTCCATGCGTAGCAGTTTCTCTTTTTCGCCCTCTAGCATCTTGGTTACTGGAATGCCGGTCCATTTAGACACCACTTCGGCAATCTCTTCTTCCGTCACCCGGTTGCGCAGCAGCTGGTGTTCACCCGGCTCTACGGCATCGGCCTGGGCCAGTTGCTTGTCGATCTCTGGCAGGGCGCCGTACTGGATTTCTGACATTTTGGTCAGATCGCCAACCCGGCGGGCGTGCTCCAGTTGAATCAGCAGTTTTTCTTTCTCTTCGCGCAGTTTCTGGCCACCTTGCAGTTGGGCTTTCTCGGCTTTCCAGACATCTTCCAGGTCAGAGTACTCGCGCTCCAGTTCGCCAACCTGATCGTTTAACCTGGCCAGACGCTCTTTGGATGCCAGATCATCCTCTTTCTTCAGTGCTTCTTGCTCAATCTTCAGCTGAATCAAGCGGCGTTCCAGTCGGTCCATAGCTTCGGGTTTGGAGTCCATCTCCATGCGGATACGGCTGGCAGCCTCGTCGATCAGGTCAATGGCTTTGTCGGGCAGTTGTCGGTCAGTGATGTAACGCTGGGAGAGTTTCACGGCAGCGATGATCGCCGGATCAGTGATGTCAACACCGTGGTGTGCCTCGTAGCGTTCTTTCAGGCCGCGCAAAATGGCGATGGCATCTTCTTCGGTGGGTTCGTCCACCAGGACCTTCTGAAAGCGCCGCTCCAGTGCTGCATCTTTTTCGATGTACTGGCGGTACTCGTCCAGTGTCGTGGCGCCCACGCAGTGCAACTCACCGCGGGCGAGGGCAGGTTTGAGCATGTTGCCGGCGTCCATGGCACCATCGGCTTTGCCGGCACCGACCATGGTATGTATTTCATCGATAAAGAGGATGATCTGCCCTTCCTGCTTGGCCAGATCGTTTAACACCGACTTTAGGCGCTCTTCAAATTCGCCACGGAATTTAGCCCCGGCAATCAGCGCGCCCATATCCAGCGACAAAAGTCTTTTGCCTTTTAACCCTTCCGGCACTTCACCGTTAACAATGCGCTGGGCCAGCCCTTCGACAATGGCGGTTTTACCCACGCCCGGCTCACCGATAATCACCGGGTTGTTTTTCGTGCGCCGTTGCAGCACCTGCACGGTGCGGCGGATCTCATCGTCGCGGCCGATGACCGGGTCCAGCTTGCCCGCTTCCGCACGTTCGGTGAGGTCAATGGTGTATTTGCTCAGGGAGTTGCGGTTATCTTCTGCATTCGGGTCGTCCACCGACGCGCCACCGCGAATGTTTTTGATGGCGTTTTCCAGGGCTTTCTGGCTTACACCCTGGCCACCGAGCAGTTTCCCCAGTGGACCACTGTCTTCCATCATCACCAGCAGCATGGTTTCGCTGGAGATAAACTGGTCACCGGTCTGCTGCGCCTTTTTGTCGGCCAGATTGAGCATTCGGTACAGCGGTTGTGAGGTTTGTATATCACCTGTTGGCGACGACACCTGGGGTAGCTGTTCCACCATACCGACAAGATCGGCGCGTAGTGTATTGACGTCAAAACCCACCTGCATCAGCAGTGGCCTGACCGAACCGCCTTTCTGGTCGATCAGGGCCAGCATCAGGTGTGCTGGTTCTATCTGGCTGTTGTCTTTGCCAATGGCCAAAGACTGGGCGTCCGCCAGGGCGGACTGTAGCTTGCTGGTCAAACGTTCCATTCTCATTGAAAAGCTCCCCGCATAGCGGCAGTTGTCAACCGTG
>JAQFVO010001086.1 GCA_027942505.1 Endozoicomonas sp.
GTGACTCCATGTCTGATAAACCGCTCGACCACGAATATCGCGGCCCCTCCCGGCGACGTTTTTTGCAAATGGCTGCCGCGTCTGCATTGATCCCCCTGCTGAATCTTACCAGCCGTCAGGCACAAGCCGAGGATCTCCCTCCCCTTGAAGAGTCCAATCCCACCGCGATGGGTCTGTCCTACAAAATCTCGCAGGAGGCAGCAAAGTCGGTAGATGGTTATGAAGAGGGCAGAAAGTGTGAAAACTGCGCACTCTATACGCCGGAGAACAGTGGTTGTCGATTATTTCCGGCCAACTCCGTAGCACCGGATGGCTGGTGTAAGGCTTGGGTTCCAAAACCTTCTTGATGTACTCTCTTTTTGTGCCGTGCAGAAGGTGCCGTTACTGGCAATGGACAGTTCTAAACAGCTCAAAGCGGCCTTCCTCAGAGTGGGTCCGCGGTTGCCCTCTCTAAAAAGCCGCCTCACCTAAGCCCTTCCCAGTGACAATTGTCGGATGGGCGTTGAACTATATTCTGATCAGAAGATCCAAGAACCAAAACTCTTCAGGTATTGAATCGATAGCTCCTAATCTGTGGGTTAGAACATTCTTCGTCACTGGCGGCAGCAAGTATGACTCCGGCATGCTCAACACACTTTTCAGCATATCGTCCCGACAGTACAGACTGTTCGGTAGAGAAGTCTGTCCGGCCTTTTGGCGCTGCGTTTAACTCCACTGGCTATCCGTCGAGTGGCGGCATCAGTTCCGAATTTCTGGCTCGGCATACAACCGACCCTAGCCTTGTGGAAAATCCCTGCTATTTCCAGGTTAACGACTTTTGGAACAGTCATTCGGCCTATGTTGTCGACCCTGTCTTATCAATTCCGACCAAGAGGGATATTGCGCCGACTCATTGTCAGTGGCGCTCTGTTTCAGAGCAGCCAGTTGTTACCTCATCCAGCCGCACTAACTCTGTTGCGCCGCCCGGGAGTGCTTGCTGTCCATCGTCAAACTGTGCCACACCCCTCACAGCGGAAGTGGTGGGTGAAGCTGCAGAAACAATCTCCGCTGCATACCACCAGCTTCAGAAACACACC
>JAQFVO010001147.1 GCA_027942505.1 Endozoicomonas sp.
AGGCACGAGGAAGGGCAAAAGACAGCTGTCGAAGGCTCAATGGCAGGAGCCGTTGCATGGATGGCTATCGCCATCCGCTTTTTGTTCTTTGTCGAATGACAAAGGGCATAAGCACGCGATGGTAGTCCGCTGTCCGCGCAGACTTCACGGTGGCGGCGCATTCCTGGGTAAGCGAATAGAGGGTTTTGTTGTGGTGTTATCAACAAAGGAGAATGGAACATGGATACTGCATTCGTTACTTGTCTGGACACTGGCCGCAAGATCGCCTTGGTTATCGAGCCTGTGGAGTTCGCCGTTGAACTCCACGACGATGGCACAGAGCAAATGGCCTGGCATTGCTACAACTATTACCAGAACGCCATCAGCGCCGAAGCCCGTGCCTGCGACATCACCTTCTGGGAAGCCACCGTCGAAGGCATTGCCGACGAAGTATGGTCTTCCGAGATGTGACATCTGCCCTCTGCCATCCGGTAGAGGGTTTTTTGTTGGTGATCATCAACAAAGGAGAATGGACTATGGAACTAACCACCCTGACCTGCATGGTCACCGGCATCCAGATCACCTTTTCCCTGGAGTTACCTGTACTGGTATGGGAACCAAACGATGATGGCGGTGACATGACGTGGGAGTGCTACCAAGCGTACCATGCCGCCATCGCAGAAGAAGCTCGCCGTCTTCGTGTACCCTGCTGGGAAGCAGTGGTTAACCGCATCCCCTGCGGTTACTGGTCATCCGAGAAATGATCTTTGCCCTCTATCAGAAATGGTAGAGGGTTTTTTGTTTGTGATCATCAACACGGAGGATTGATCATGGACGCACTCGCATTCAACCGCACTGTCACCGTCAGACAGACTTACGCCTACAAAGCCGCTGGTACTGACAACAGCAAGTTTGACGGTCAGCGCAAGCTGGACAATGCCAGGTCCGGCCAGGGCAAGGCAGTGGGCGAAGGACTGTTCCTTGGCGAATCCCTGCACAATCTGGACCCGGCACTTCTGGTCGAAATCATGGAGCTGCTGGACAACAAGTAACGTCATCTGCCCTCTATGCGACCAACGTAGAGGGTTTTAATTTCGTGATCATCAACACGGAGGAAATGATCATGGCCAAGACCAAGTTCTACAAAACCGAGAAAGCCGCCAAGAAGTACTGTCCTATCGGCTTTGAAGTCGTCAGGACCAGCCAGGGGTTCATCCACCAGGAAGTCAAGGGTGCTGTGCCACCCAAGCCTGCGCCTGCGCCCCATGTGGTTCGGACTCCGGCAAATGCCAAAGTGCAACAACCAACCATCTCTGATAACGATAAGGAGGTCACTATGACCGAAGCTACTGATTACTCAAACATTGTCCTGCGTCGTGCTTTTGAATATCTGGCTGATATCAAGGAGGCGGATATCGCCGACCGCGACGACGCCCACCAGATGCTGGTGATCAAGCAGATCGGTGAAGCCATGATCGAAGTCGAGGAGCATCTGCTGTCGTCCAAGGTCGAGTCCCTGCTGGCCAAACTGCTCATCGACGGTCCCCACAGCAACCCGCGACTGGTGGCCAAGCTCTGCCGCAACCTTGCCAAGGGGCTGACCAGTCAGGTGTTCTCTGCCGAGCGCAGTCAGCAGGACACCATCAACGAGCTGGTCAAGGCAGGTGTTGCTCCTGACGAGGCTGAGGCCCGTGCCCGCGAGCCAAACAACTACCCAGGGGCGGTCACCGACATCACTGACACCCGCTTCCGGCCCAGTGCCAACCTGGTACGCCACGGTGCAGAAGTCGCCTATGAGCTGCTTAACGAGTACTTTGTGCGGGCCGAGGCTGAGTACATGCGTAGCAGGTCCATGCGTATGGGCACTCTGCCCTGGGCCACGTTTATGATCGACCCCAACGTGCCAGCGGTTGGTTTCCATCAGGCGCTCGATCTGGACGAAGCCCTGCGCTGGAAGGCCACCCAGCAGGCCCAGCGGATCGAGGACCAACGCGAGAAGGACCAGTCTGCCCTGCGACTGATCGCTGGCCTGTAACCTACAGCCTCTGCTCCGACTGGTCCGCCAGTCATGGGGCAGAAGACAAATAACCTCGCTCTTCAGAAACACACC
>JAQFVO010001022.1 GCA_027942505.1 Endozoicomonas sp.
ACTACCTTCAAAACGACAGCTTCAGTCATGAGATCAAAAGGCCTGGCGCACTTTTCAGTGGTCACTACGACGGTGGCTGCCACACCATCAGCGGCCTGAAAGACTGTCTGTTCAGCGAGATTGGACGCCACGGCGTGGTACGCAACCTGCGCCTTGACAACATCAACATCACCATCACCATTGACTATGGCCTGATAGACCACGGTGTGCTGGCTTGTATAATGTCGCCGTTTTCCACCGCCCGTAATATTCAGGTAGAGCGGGCCGAGGTCAGAGTTCACGCCGATGGTTACTATCCACGCAACTTGGACGCAACAGGGTCCCTGGTAGGTCATCAGCACCGTTCATCCCTGATTACCGACGTTGACCTGCGTAATTGTACTGTTGTGAGTACCGGGAATTACATCGCCACGGGTGCTCTCGGTGGCCGGATTGAAGGCAAGCTCGAAGGGGTAAACGTTTCCCATTGTCAGGTTAATTCGCACGGGAATGGGTCACCGGCAGGCATCGGTGCAGGCCAGTTGAAAGGCCAGATAAAAGATCTGGCGGTAACTGACAGTCGGGTCAAAACCGAGTCCCCTTATGCTCCTGCCGGAATTGGCGCAGGCTGGGTTATGCCGGGTGGCACAATTAAGCGCATGAGCGTGAAACACTGTCGTACCAAAGCAGAGGGTTCAATTCGTTCAGCAGCAGGTATTGGTGGCGGTGAGGTTATTGGCGATCTGGAGCAGCTTACTGTTGTCAACAGCCGGGCTGAAACCACCGATTCAAATGGATTGGCTGGCATTGCCGGGGGGCGGGTTGGTGACTATGGCAAACCGGGTCGAGTCAGCAACATGATCTTTGTGAACAGCGACGTATTGACTAAAGGCAAGAGAGCCCATGCCGGTCTGATCACCGGGTGGTTACGCGGAGCAGCAAGGGAGATCACCACTGTAGATTGCGAGGTTGACACAGATGGAGTCAATGCTTGGACCGGCGTTGGTGTCGGCATCAATCAGGGACAGATCGACAATTTCATCTCTGTGAGGGACCGTGCCCAAAACAGAGATAACAGCTCCGGCCTGATCGCTGGTATCGATAGCGATACAGTGCAGGGTTTTTCCTTGCTGAACACTACGGTCAACGGCCAGTTGGAGACGGTGAACCCACCTGCCAACCTGTCCGGCTTATGCGCCAATGCCGATCCGCGCCTCGTGGACAGTAGTTGCTTAACAGGCACGCCTGCCGAATTCTTTTGGCAGTGTACTCCGGCTCCCCTGGGTTCACCGTGCGGCTCGGTCTTGCTACCCATTGAAGTAAACAACGAAAGAACGATAAATAGCATCGGACGCAGCGCCAAATACCCGTCCGATGCCCACTATGTGCAGACCAGTGATCTGGACGGTGCCAGACTCGACGGCAACAGCCCTTTGGTGTTTGACGGACATTACGACGGGCGCAACCACATTATCCGCAATCAACATACTTGTCTGTTCGACAACCTGCGCGGCACGGTGAGAAACCTGCAACTGACCGATGCCCGGATCACTGC
>JAQFVO010001036.1 GCA_027942505.1 Endozoicomonas sp.
ATAGAAAGTTAGAACCACCTGATCCCATCCCGAACTCAGCAGTGAAATGACTTATCGCCGATGGTAGTGTGGGGCCTCCCCATGTGAGAGTAGGACATCGCCAGGCACCTATTTAAAATGCAGTAAAAACAAAGGCTTCCTTATGGAAGCCTTTTGCGTATATGGTCGGAATCAGTTCGGACTCTGGCAGAACTCTATCTCCGCTTCAGCTTCTGCCAGTTTCTCATAAGTTTGCTGGGCTGCCAGTGGTCGTGACTGAAATGGTCACCTACGGATCAGGCGGGCGTCATTCATTTTCAGTATTAGCTTGCAACCTTTTCACTTCCAACCTATGTTATATACATATTGTATATACATCGGGGTGAGTTATGGAGACCAGCGTATTTTTTAACAATAAAACGCAGGCTGTCAGAATTCCGAAAGAGCTTGCCTTTCCTGATACGGTTAAGCGAGTCATGGTGCGTAAAGAAGGAAAAGCCATCATCCTGACGCCGATCGAAGACTACTGGGAAGAGTTTCTGGCGATGAAACCCATTGATGATTTTCCGGAGCGAGAGCAACCTGCCTGCCAGGATAGGGAGGACTTTTAATGGCTGAATACTTGGTTGATACTGATATTTGTATTGCGGTTTTAAAACACAATCGCCCGGTCATTGATAAGTTTATTGAGCATCGGGGAAAGGTCTATGTTTCATCCATTTCCTGTTATGAGTTGCAGTTCGGCATTGAAAAAGGCGACCCTGAACAGAGGCCGACCAAGGAGAGTAAGCTGTCGTTCTTTTTAGAGGGGGTGAACGTGATTGACTTTGACAGGGCAGCCGCCCGGGAGTCGGCAAAAGTCAGAGAGGAATTGAGAAGGGGGCAACAGATTGGTGCTTATGATACCTTGCTGGCAGGCCATGCCAGAAGCAGGGGAATGGTTATGGTCGCTCATAATCAGCGGGAATTTTCCAGAGTTTCCGGATTGCAACTTGCCGATTGGCTGGGCTGAAAGCTGAAAAAAAGGGGGCTTTCGCTCCGGGCTGCTGTACAGGTATTCACGGCCCTGTGAGATGGATCCTGTACAGTCCATCTACAGGATGACAGTGGAGTCTGTGGTCGTTTCTTAATTGTCACTTCCCTGTTTGGAAAAAAAATTATCTTTCGTTGCTGGTGAGAAAGGGAATAATCGTGTCAAAATAACCTTATAACGACTTGCCACTAAACGGTGTCGTTTATGGGTCAGGTAAATGGTTTCATAAACGTCATAAGTCGTTTTTAAGATATGGATATCCGTTTGTCGGTGAAAGGCTTTGACAATCGACTCGGGCAAAACAGTAAAACCGCTGCCCGCTGCTACTGGCTCCAGTATCAGGTTGATCTGGTTTATTGAGCCTTTTACGGATATTTCGCTGAGATGTTGGAACTGAGGGTAGTTTGCCCTGAGAACGGACGAAACATGATGGCTGGCATCAGGGTGCATAATAGTACCGAGCTGGCACAAGTCGTGGTAGCTTGCCTGGCGATAATCAGTGGGAACGACAAGCAGTAGTCGCTCCTGATCAACCGGGCGGGTCACGAGTTCAGGTTCGTCGATCTGGTTAGTAATCAGGCCAATATCAATGGCGTTGCTCAGCAGCGCCGAAATAATCCGATGGTTGGGCGCTACTTCAAACTGCACCAGTAATTTTCGGTATTCCTGCTGCAAGGTGCAAAGCTGTGGGTAGAGTCTCATAGCCAGCGCGCCCGGGCTACTGAGCCGGCAAACCCCTTCATAAGGGTTGTCCTCTTGCAATGACTCTTTCAACTGCTCTTCAGTACTGATCAGTTCATGGGCAAACTGGAGCACTTTCTCGCCGGCTGGTGTCAGCTCAAAACTTTTCTCACTGCGATTAATCAGTGCCACCTGGTAATACTCTTCCAGTTTGCGGATGTGCTGGCTGACCCCCGGCTGGGTCATGTGCAGCACGGTGGCAGTGCGGGTGAAGTGCTTCTGCTCGACCAGGGTGGTAAAAGTTTTCAGCCAGAGTGGGTTAATCATAATGATCTGTTATCAAAGTAATCAAAAATGATAATTTTTTGTTTGCATGAAGGGGTTATAAGCTAAAGCCATTGTTAATGAGGTAAAAGACAATGGCAGATCAAGTATACCCAAGAACGTTTTCCCATATTGGTATTTCAGTACCGGACTTAGAGAAGGCGGTTAAGTTTTACACCGAGGTGCTGGGTTGGTACCTGATTATGGAACCCACCACCATTGAGGAAGACCACAGCGCAATTGGTGAGATGTGTACCGATGTGTTTGGTGCCGGTTGGGATCACTTCCGTATTGCTCACCTGTCCACTGGTGACAAGATCGGTGTGGAAATCTTTGAATTCAAGAATCAGGAAAACCCGGAAAACAACTTTGAATACTGGAAAACCGGTATTTTCCACTTCTGTGTTCAGGATCCGGATGTGGAAGGACTGGCAGAAAAAATTGTTGCCGCAGGCGGTAAGCGTCGTATGGCTAAGCCACGCTTTTATTATCCGGGTGAAAAGCCATACCGCATGATCTACATGGAAGACCCATTCGGTAACATCCTGGAGATATACAGCCACAGTTATGAGCTGAC
>JAQFVO010001076.1 GCA_027942505.1 Endozoicomonas sp.
ATGACAAACTGTTTCTGGTGAAGGGGATTAAGGACTACACCCTGACAGCACCTGCTGGCACCGAGATTGCCACAGTACAGAACATTTTACGGAAAGATGGCACCCGGCTGGAAAGCCGTGACCTGCTGCCCTCTTACCTTTCTGCTGGAACTCCTTACTACTATCGCCACAGTACAGAACATTTTACGGAAAGATGGCACCCGGCTGGAGAGTCTTGACCTGCTGCCCTCTTACCTTTCTGCTGGAACTCCTTACTACTATCGCCACTTTCAGACCACGGCATTGCACGTTGCTCCGATTCCTGACAAGGATCAAATGTACGACATTGAGCTGACACTGATGCCAGCCTTTGATGCCACCTCAGTGCCGGACGACCTGGCCAATCTTACCCTTGAGTTTGCCTGCTGGGGGGTACTGGCCGATCTGCAAATGATGCCGGACGAACCCTGGACCAATCCACAGCTGTCAGAAGTGAACCGACAGAAGTATGAGCGGGAATTGAGCAAGAAACGTATCCGTGGACTGGTCGGCGTCAGCGGTGGTGAGCAATCGGTGACAAGAAGGAGATTTGTCTGATGGCCGTGACTGAGGTGAATCTTGAACCCCATATTCGGGGCAACAATATCAGTTTCCCCATTGAGTTCCGGAAAAATGATCTACCTGTGGATTACGCCGGCTGGATGCTGATTTTTTCCATGAAGTATCACCCGTTGCAGAGTGATGGAGAGGTGGCGTTACGCAAGGAGATCACCGTTACCGGCAGCAAGGCGATGCTGGATATTACTCCGGAAGATACCCGCAACCTGGCAACCCAGAAATTTTATTATGACCTGCAACTGGTATCACCGGATGCAGAAGAAGTGCAGACCGTCATGACCGGCCGCTGGCAGCTGTTGGCCAGCGTCACTCATAATGTGGGGCTGTCGTCATAATGGACAACAGCAGTTATCAGCCCATTGTCCTGCACCTGGACGATAACCATGAGGTGATTCAGGTAATTGTTGAAGATCTGGTCAGACCGATTACTGTCCATCTTGGGCCGTTTACCAGTTGGGATTCCGTAAGAGATAAACCAGATGCCTTTCCCCCAGCGGATCATCAACACGGCTTCGCTGATACGGAAGGTCTGGACGAAGCCCTGGCAGTCAAGCCGGACGACGCTCCGGTTGATGGCAGGCAGTATGCCCGGATAGATGGTGCCTGGGCCGAAGTTGATGGTCTGCCGGATCAGATTGGCCATCAGGGCAAAGCGCTGGTCACCGATAGTACCAGGGCCAGCTGGCAGGAGCAGACCGGAAGCAGTGGTGGCGATGTAGAAGAAGCCCCGCAGGATGGCCAGCTTTATTTCCGCCACAACGGCGCATGGACTGCTGTCAGTGGTACCTTTCTGGAAACCACACCGGTTGGTCTGACTGCCCTGTGGGATGGATCAGACACCACACCGGCAGGTTGGCTGGAGTGTGATGGTTCGCAGATTACTGAAGCCGAATACCCGGAACTGTTTGCCCTGTATAAAGACAGGGTAGAAGCTGGCAAGGCATTTCTGCCGGACTACCGTGGCGAGTTTATTCGGGGTTGGGATCATGGCCGGGGCGTGGATGCTGACCGGGCGCTGGGCAGCCATCAGGCCGATGAGGTGGCGAACCATGCCCATGAAGTCGCTATCGCCATTAATGAATCCAAGTGGGATACGATGCCGTTCGGTACCTCTGCCGATCCGGCAGTGGTCCGGGGGCAGTATCACGACTTGGGTACAGGTGACTTGGCAGAAGGCAATGAGCAGTGGATGCTGAGTAACAGTCGGGGGGGCGGTGAAACCCGTCCCCGTAACTGTGCTGCCATGGTGATTATCAAGGCAATAGCCGGACCCAACCTGGTATCGCAGCTTGCCGTTCCCCATCGCTCAGTTTATAGCGGTATCGCCGGACAGCTGACGTTTAGCCATAACTATGAAATCAACCGGCCTGTCAGCGTGTTTGTGGATGGACTGAAGCTGATTAAGGACACGTATTTCACCGCAGATACCGGCACTGACATTCAGTTAAACACCCCGTTGGCTGCGGATGCTGATGTTGAGATTGAGTCGCTGGGCAAGCTGACACTCCACGAATCAAATTCAGACAATCTGCAAACACAGATTGACTCACTCAGCGATGATGTAAGCCAGATACAGACACAGGTGGCTACTCAGGGAAGTGGACTGACTCAGGTGCAGTCACAGGTCGCAACCCAAGCCAATGACCTGACGCAGTTGCAACTGGATGTGAATAACCAGGGCAATGATGTTGTTCAACTGCAAACGGATAACTTCCATCAACTCCGGGCTGTCTCAGGCTCAAAACGACATTGGCACGATTAATTCCGGGCTGAATCAGGCAAGGGGTGATCTATCCGACCTGCAAAGCAACATGAACACCAACTTTTCCGACCTGGTGCCAAGGGTGGAGACACTGGAAAACCGGGCAATTCCCCCTGACCTGTCTGCCGCCTTTGCCGACCTGACTGCACGGGTGGCAGCCCTGGAAAACCCGACACCAACCGAACCGCCTGCTGATGGGGACGATGATATGAAACTGCTAGGCACCGAAACACTCACCAATGGCACGGAATTTGTTTTTGACAGCCTGATGGATGACACCGTGTACGGCTCCTACCTGCTGGTATTGAATAATGTGGTTCTCAGTGGCACTGAATCTGTTCAACAGCACATGGGTTTATCCATCCAGCAAAGTTCCGGAGGGTCATTCTGGGATGGTTATGGCGCATTCAGAATGAAAGTGCTGGCCCATGACGGGACAACGACCCCAGTGGCCAAAGAGTACCTTGGCCTGCGACTAATGGGCGACACCTTTGCCTCAGTTACTGTCACTGGCCAGATTACTATCACGCCAGGAGGCAGTGGACTGGGCGCAATCACAGGTCACCTGCAAACCGGTAACGGCGACCCTTATTTGTACGCCACGATGTCAGCGGAATGGGGCGGCGCCATGCACGGAATAAAACTGTTTGCCAGTGTGGCTGACAAGCTATCCGGTTCGGTTTCCCTGTATGGCTTGAAAAAGTAAACGCCCATGAAACTGGATATTACCTCCTTTACCGGCGAAGTCCCCAGGCTGGACAGTCATCTGCTGGAAGATACCCAGGCCGAGGCAGCTATCGACTGTCGTTTAACAAATGGCAGCCTGCGAGCTTACCGTGCTCCGCTTGATGAGCAGGTATTGAACGATACCCCGAAGACCATCTATCTCTATCGCAATGAAGG
>JAQFVO010001090.1 GCA_027942505.1 Endozoicomonas sp.
GATGTAAAACTTTTCGAAAGCCAGCGTCTCACGAATGAGGAAGACGGTGGCCACGAAATAATCATAAAACTTCGCAGCCAGCACCTCTGCCAGATACTGAGTACTCATAACTGCCTTTTTTGCTTTCACTTCAGACCTGCTTTAAATGATTTCGTGTTGTTCAGCATGTTGACTACTACATGCCGAAAGTCTGCGAACATTTTTGCAGCATTGCCTCTTCCCATTTACCAGTCATCTTCATTCATAGCAGCATCAGGTTTTCAATGCAGTTTTCTTTCAATCCCCCAATGGCTTCTTGCTGCTATTACTAATTCCTTTGCCGTTAATTCAGCCGATGCAATATAATAACGGATAATGATCTCATCAAAATAAAATATCTGTTCATCCATCCTGGCAGACATAACAATTCCAAGAGTTTTCATTCCCTTCCAGTCAAAGGATAAACTGACAAAGTTATCAAAGAAATCACTAACAATATCCTGTCTTACTGCATCTTTGCGTAAGGACTCGCGGGCGAGGCTTTACGCAGAGATGTGGTAAAGATCTTGCTGCTTAACTCCGGGGCTGACTTTTCAGCAGTGGTTTATACCCCCCGGCATTAATGGCATTCTGATAATCATGATTTTGCAGCCATTTCTCAGCTTTACCACTGCGTTTACCGCTGTGACAGTACAGCACAATATCGCTATCCAAAGTGATGTCTTGCTGTTGTACAACCCAGTCAACAACCTCCTCATATGGAACATTAACAGCTCCCCGGAGGTGCCCCTCAGCAAACTCATCTGGTGTCCGGACATCGACCAGCACTGCACCATTGTTAATTTTTTTCCAGGCCTCAGCATGGAGATCAGCTGAGCCCGAAGAACCTGTAAACCAAAAAGCAACCGCAATAATCAAACAACCAAGAGTACCTGAACAAGCCAGTTGCAATCGATATCGATTCAGCACCGTAAAACTCCCTTCGATGATAAGTCAAGCCCTGCCGCAGGGCAGAGGCATCTTTACCACATCCAGCACAAAAATAGCAAGCTACTGGCAGATAATATCAAGGTAAAAAAATGAGCGCCCACTTTTTTCTGTTGAAAAATTTATGGGTGTCCTGCTTTTCCTGTGCTTTTCCTGATTGGTACCCGGATGGAAGGGGGGGCGCTGACTGGACGGAACAGGAAAAAAGCTCCTGTTTTGCTTTTTGCCGTGAAAGAAAATTGCTACGCAGGCACAGGTGTCACACAGAAGAGAAAAAGCTTTTCCTCTGTGTCTTCGTGACTAAAGCTTTCATGAGGGTGACAAACCGCTGTCATGAATATTTGTGGTTCGGGGAAAACTCTCCACCACCTCAATAGCAAGAGGGTAACACTGGGAAACTGTCTGATGTCTACGTTGAGAAGTACAGTAGAATCTCTGTCTAGAAAGTCCAATGAAAAATTATAACCATGAGAAAATTACCTCAAAATATTCTTTAGTTTTTCTATACAACCCTTCTTCTGGTACTAGCCTTTATGCACAAACTGCTAGGCATGGCAAACACCGGAGTGCTTTAAAAGGCATCTTTTGTCATATATTTTTTGATAAAAAAACGACACCGAAGCGAAAAGCCAATAGCTCAGTTATTTTTATCACCATCAATTTGCACTAACTCAGGATAATAATGAATATTCAATCATCTACACTGCCGACAGCTGTCGGAGGTACAATTCAGGGTTCATCAGTCTTACGGGATGAAAATGAGGGGCAGGGCAGAAAAAATAAATTCTTGTCTCGTAAAGTTAATCTTAACCAGTTATCCAAAACAAGTCCGGAAAGTCCAACTGGTTCTACTAACTCATTGCGCGATAGTAAGTTTACGACAGATCATTCAAACAGTATGTCAGCGCAATCAGGCTGCAAAGATGAAGTAAGATATTTAACCAGTGAGCTCAAGAAAGCAAAAGAGGCGTTAAAATCCTGCAGATTGAATAAGTACGCGAGCGCAGTTAATAGCCAGTGGAAAGATAAAGTCTCAACACCTGACAAGACAATCAATAATGTGCCAACCATCAATAGTGGATCAGTTACTACATTCAGTTCATCGCTGCCTACCCCAGGTGATGGCACCGGCAATGCCACAACCCAGCCAGCAACAGCCTACTCTTACGAATCTGGTACAGTGAGCCAGACACCCCTTTCCACCATGTCAGCAACCGGTGGATCAACATCAGTAATTACCACCGATACGCCAGATTCAACGGCACTACCAGCAATGACCGATGCCACTGTGGTCCTGACCAGATTAACGCCATCACCAACGACAGCAGATGGCAAAACCACCTCATCGGCAAACGTGTTTTCTGCAACTACGGGTGATGTGGCAAGTGCCAGTAACAAAAAGAGCAGTGGCGGTTCAACCACATCTCTGCCGGGATCAGCAATTCATCAGTCCGCAACAGTGGATCAGACGACGATGTCTGTTATTTCAGCAACCAGTGGTTCAACAGCAACACTGATTCCCTGTGACACGTCAGAAGGACAAAGTTCAACGTCGCTGACAGGAACGGCCAAGGCCACTCCAGTGCCCACCAGAGAAGCGTCGTCACCGACGACTGTGGATAAAGCCAGCGCAGCGGCAAGTTTGTTGTCTGAAGCCTCAAGTGCCAATGGAAAAGAGAGCAGCAGTGGTTCGTCAACTGCATCGCTACCATTAGCAGGGATTCATGAATCCAGAACAGCTGATAAGACGACGCTCCCGGTTACGTCAGCAACCAGCAACTCAACAACAGCGATGCCGGGCAACACGGCACAAACGCAAGATTTTTCGTCGTTTACAGGAACAACCGACGCCACCTCGATGCTCACCTCATTAACTCCTTCACGGACGACTGCGAACAAAGCAAGCTCATCGGCCAGTCCGTTTGCTGAGACTGAAGCTACGCTAATTGCCCCGCACCAAGAGATCGGCAACGGGACCGCAACCAAATCTCTGCCAAGCCCGACACCTGTATTGATTAAAGAATCCAGGACATCAGATCAGAAGGCACTTTCAACTCCGTCAGCGGGGAATCAATCGACGATAACATCGGCAATATTGTCTAGTCATACGACAGAATTAGTTAATTTAACGACGCTTGGGGGAATAAACACCACTCCGGTAATGAGCACATTAGTACCCTTATCAACCATTTCGGATAATGCCACCTCATCGCCAGGCCCATTTCCGGGGCTTATGTTGGCAAACGACTTGATAATAGCTAACCATACGTTCGAACAAGGGATTACTAATTCAACCATTGCCCCTACCACACCACTGCCGACGCTTAGGAGTCTGGTAAGGAAAGAGGTGGCATCAACATTGATCAGCAAACTGGCAGGATCACTGACCAATTATCAGCTGCAGAACCCGCTTGAAGACCTCTCCGCCCAGACTGAGTTTCTTGATAAAGTGATTGAGTTTTATCAGGTGGTCAGTCTGGTCAC
>JAQFVO010000424.1 GCA_027942505.1 Endozoicomonas sp.
ACTGCGTCTCTATCTGTGAGCATCACTCTGGCTGACACAACTTGATAAGACAACAGGCGCATCCTGAGGTCACTAACAGTGTCTGCCGAGTGCAGTGTAAAACGATAGACAACGTGGTCGAGCCTGTCGGTATCGACGGCAAGATTAGCCGGCGTGTAAAAATCACCGGGATAGTCAGGAAACGGCGGAGAGGAATCGCCTGTAGACTTATTGTAAAGGTGTGAAGAAAATGATGACCATAGGTGCTCGCTGTAGTAATTGGGGACATGGTCAATCGCAACCGAACGGGCTAACTCTGACCTTATGCCAGCAGCAATCCCCTCCATCAGTTTCGGACTCATGCGTAGTATTGTCGAAAAACCAGCAGGACCCCTGGTTGCCATTACGGTGGGACGTGCAGCATACATGCCGGTGCCAAGACTCGGATCAATCCACAACTTCGAAGTAATTCCCGAAACCGGATGCACCCTGACCGAAATGGGATTCAGGCCGCAAGATGGTCGAGAATTTGGAGAGTATGGAGAAGACGGCGGATATGCTCTACTCTCTGCGCACTCATCGAGGCGCTCACCGAATTCACAAAGTGTTCCCGGTGAATTCGCCCAGTACTGTTGATAGATCTGCATGCGCTCAACCCAGCGACGTTCCGTTGCATCAACTGCCCTTGCCTCGGGGTGATCTTCGTTCGAATCAAGGGCAAGGTCGTACCGGTTATTACCCAGAGTGGCCGAATCGGCTATCTTGTGTCGGGCAAACTCCCCCCCCAGGTATACCGCAGTATAACCTTGTACCGGCCTGGCAAAATCCAGGTACAACACAGAACTTTTCTTCACGTACAGGCCATGAATGGTATAGGGCGTTTTATTGTAGAAAATGCCATCTACCAGAGTCATATCTTTAAGATTGACCACCTGAGGCTGTTCAAGATCCAGGTGGAAGATTGGGGTAATGGTTCGGGAGCTCACCCTGTTGGGCTTCACTCCATCGAGGCCAACTTCGTATATTTTGTCAGAATCAAGGAACAACGTTCGCGCATCTTCAGGTTCATCGTCGATCTGCCATGCTCTCTCCAGTCTCATTGGTTCGCAGCGCGGATCGTGCCTGATCAGCTTCACGCAGGACTCATGGTTATTAACCCGGGCAGAGCAGGCCCGGGCCATAAGCAGCAAGCCCGTA